>CAZJQN010000006.1:0-50370 GCA_964548125.1 uncultured Bacteroidales bacterium
ATTTGAATTAGAGCAAAACTATTTTTAGAGGAGATTAGTCAATAGAAACACAAAAGATTATAAACAACTTGTTTCTATTGACTTATCAAGGCAAACCCGACTTATCAAAATCTTTCATTTTGTTAGTCGATTCGTCAATTGATTTCTTTAATTGATGAATTTTGGATAGAAAAGCGAAGAGCATTGGGTATACTTGTGGCGAAAACATTACGGTTAACTCCGGTGAAGCGGGGTGAAAAAAATCGCAGGACACATATCGCACTTCTCAGGGCGAAATGTGGGTCATATATTGAGGTCGATCCTCTATGAAGAAGGAAGGAAAAGAGGGGTTGTGAGACTTACAATCCGGCTTTTTGAAGTTCTTCAATAAAAGCCACAGGGGTTGGGCAATATTTTATGTTGTCAGGAAGGTTTTCGGCATAAAGATTTACCTGCTGCCCCGAGAGAAACAATGGAGTGGAAGGGAAATTGCTATTTATGAAGTCGATATATTGCTGGAATTCTTTTTGTTCAACCTGGGTAACAAAAAAAGAGACGAGAAAATCGGGATGGTAATTTCTGTAGATTTCTGCCAGGTCTTTTTTTGGAACAGAAGCACCGAGATACAGGGCTTTGTGTCCCCTTTTGATAATAAGGTATTGATAGAACAGCAGGCCCATTTCGTGCATTTCCCCTTCGGGAAGGTAGAGGAGGAACTTGCGTGGTGATGCTTTCTGGTGAATAAGCGCACCGTCAATGGCCACAATAAGCTTTTGCCGGATCAGATTGGAAATAAAATGTTCCTGAGCAGGATTGATGGTTCCAGCCTGCCATAGAATGCCAACTTTCTCAAGAAAAGGGTAAATGATATGAATAAAGGTTTCTTCAAATCCCATTTTCATGATCGATGAAGACAATAGCTGGTAAAAGCGGTTATCATCCAGTTCAATCATAGCTGAGGTCAGGGCACCGATATGGTCATTGTATGAATGGGAATGCTGGTTCAGGAGCAGAACCTTTTCATTCAGTTCCTCTTCGCTGAGGCTGGCAATTTTTGATATTCTGAATCCATGACGGTTGAGCAGGGATATGTTCAGTATCTTTTTCAGGTCATTATCGCTGTAAATACGGATGTTAGTGCAGGTACGCTCCGGCTTGATAAGACCGTAGCGTTTTTCCCATATTCGTATAGTATGGGCCTTAATCCCGGAGAGTTGCTCTAGGTCATGAATTGTGTAATGTGCCATGCGACATTGTTTGTTGATAGTTTGATATCAGCAAAATAAACAATTAATATTCAAAAAAGTTTCCGTGATTACTTTTTCCTTGCTATCAGTATGCCATCACGTACCGGAAGAATAATACTCTCGAAGCGCACATCACTGGAAATGGTATGGGTGAATTCTAGAATGCCTTTTGTTGAATGATCACCCGGTTCAGGTTGGTCAAAAACTTTACCGTTCCAGAGTATGTTATCACAGATGAGCAACCCTCCGGCTGAGATTTTGTCGGCTACCAGCGTGAAATAATCCAGGTATTCTTTCTTTTCTCCATCTATATAGATGAGCTGAAAGATTTCGTTAATTTCTGGGATAACAGAGCGGGCATCGCCAATATGAAAAACAATCTGGTTTTTATATTCTGACATGTCGAAATACCTGTGTGCGATGGGTGCAATTTCATCATTGCATTCAATAGTATGCAAAATTCCGCCCGGGGCAAGGCCTTCACAAAGACAGAGTGCTGAGTAGCCCGTAAAGGTTCCTATTTCAAGAATTCTTTCTGGACGTATCATCTTGGATAAAAGGGAGAGAAATCTTCCCTGGAGAAATCCGGAAAGCATTCTCGGATTAGCAGTAAAGCGGTAGGTTTCTTCTTCCAGTCTGCGCAAAAGTTCCGGTTCTCTTGTGCAATTTCTCCGGATATAATCTTCGGCAAAATCCTCAGTAAACGAAATATTCATTGATAAATCAGCATTGAAAGCTTGTCGGGATGTAAAATCTCATTGGCAATTTCCAGGAGGGCAGAATCAGAAACTGCTTCGATCTTTCTGGTTACCTCTTCAATGGTATCGACCCTGTCGAAGACAAGAAGGCTTTTGCCGATGCTGAGCATATGTGCTTCATTATTTTCTGAAGCAATGGCAATCTGTCCAATGAGCTGTTTCTTGGCCCGGTGAAGCTGAAGTGAGCCAAGTTTTGTGGTACGGAGTTTTTCGGTTTCGCGTCTGATCAGCCTGATACTTTTGTGCAGAAAGTTCTTGTCGGTCCCGAAATAAATAGTCAGAGAGCCGGCATCTGAATATGGAGTATAATTTGCCTCCACTGTATAGGTATAGCCGTACCGTTCGCGCAGTGACATATTTAACCGGGAACTCATGTGGGGGCCTCCGAGAATATTGTTAAGGAGGTGTAGACCTATGCGGCGGCTGTCGTTCAAATGGTAGGCGGTTGTGCCTATTACGCAGTGTGTCTGGTAAGTGTTCCGGTTTTCGGTACTTTGCACAGGGCAATAAACCGGTGGCTGTCGATACTTCTTAACTTCGTCAGTGCGGATACGTGCCGGTAGGGAACCAAAATATTTTTCAGCCAGGCGGACAAGTTTTTTGCTGTCCATATCACCGGCTGCGGCAACAACCATCTGGTCGGTGTGATAAGTTCGCTCAATGAAGGCAAGGATCTGGCTTCTGGTAAACTGCCTGACGGTTTCTGCACGTCCTAGAATACTTCTTCCCAATGGATTATCATTGTATATCAGTTCTTCAAAAGAATCGAGTATCAGCTCGGATGGGGAATCGAGGTAGGAGTTGATTTCATCCAGTACAATTTCCTTTTCTTTTTCAATTTCTTTTTCAGGGAATGTGGCCCTGAAGATGAGGTCGCTCAGGAGGTCAAAGGCTCTTGCAAAATCTTCCTTCATAAACGAAGCATGCACGCAGGTCTCTTCCTTTGTAGTATATGCATTCAGATCTCCGCCCACATCCTCGAGGGCACTGATAATGTGCCAGGGTTTTCGATGGATTGTCCCTTTAAACATGGTATGTTCCACAAAATGGGCCAAACCATGTTCTTCAGGCAATTCATCACGCGATCCGGTGTTTACAAGAATGGCACAGTGCGCTACCGGAGAACTGACGCGATAGTGAATAAACCGGATTCCGTTGGCAAACTGGTGGATAAAATATTGCATGCTAATCATGGAAATGCGGATGCAAATTTAAACGATTCCAAATTGTAAGTTGAGGATGTTGGAATGTAAAATTTTTTTTTACCTTTGTGCCACGAAAAAAGAGCGGTACCATAGCTCAGATGGTAGAGCAACGGACTGAAAATCCGTGTGTCCGTGGTTCGATTCCACGTGGTACCACAAAAAGATGGTGTTGCTAATTGGCAGCACCATTTTTATTTAAAGCCTCGGGCAGTCTTTTTGTTATAGCATACTGGAGCGGTGGGAACCACTTATGCATTACGGCAGGCTTTGAGTGCTGGTTCATAATCCGGTTCCTGGGCAATTTCCGGTACCAGTTGGTTGTATACTACAGTCCCGGCTTCATCAATCACTACAACTGCCCGAGCAAGCAGTCCTGCCATCGGCCCGTCGGTTAACAGCACCCCATAATCCTTCCCAAACTGGTCATTGCGGAGAACCGAGGCGGAAACAACATTTTTAATTCCTTCTGCAACACAGAAACGGTTATGGGCAAAAGGAAGGTCTTTCGATACACAAATCACAACTGTGTTTGGAAGAGAAGCTGCCTGTTCATTGAACTTGCGTACTGAGGTAGCGCATACGGATGTGTCAAGGCTGGGGAAAATGTTAAGCAGTACTTTTTTCCCGGCAAATTTCTTTAGCGAAAAATCGGTAAGATCGGTACCGGTGAGCAAAAAGTCCGGAGCTTTGGTACCCTTTCCGGGCAAATTCCCGTAAGTGTGGATATACGATCCTTTTAATGTAATCTGAGCCATAATTGATTGTTTTATTTTTAACAGTAAAATTTGAAAAAAGTTCAAAAAATAATTTCTAATAATTAATCCCGTACAACGCATTAAAAATTATGCAATGCGCCACAGAGACTGTTTTCTCTATACTTCAGCAGGATTAACCCGGATACTTGTGTAAAAGGCCAATGTACTTCTCATTAGTTCTTTTCTGCTCATAATACCCAATCGGGGTAAACAATTTTGTCAGAAGTCAGTCCAAATAAGTGATTTCAGGACCAGAGGAAGAGGAATTGTCAGGAGAAAAGTTTAAGATTCATACCACATTCAGCCATATAGATATGTCAGGTGACCTACTTTATCCTGTGAAGGATTATTCACTTACCAGTAACTTTCTGTTAATCGTTCCATGAGGTGTGATGAGCTGACAGACATATACTCCTCTGGTTATTCTTATATTGGCGCATCTGTCCTGGAAAATCTGATCCCTGTTCAATGTTAAGCTATGAATACCAGGGGCTATAAAGTTGTCAAAGAGTATGGCAATTTCCCGTCCATGGAGGTCATATATTTTTAGCTTATGCCATCCTGGTTCGATGGTCTGCCAGCGAATAGTGACAAATTGTGAAAATGGGTTTGGGAATGTTTCCAATTTGGGTGTTTTGGAAAGGCTGAGATCAGTCACTCCGTTGGCCTCCCCTTGTGTATCGAGGATGAATGCTTCATAGCGAGATGTATATTTGTTATATGCCTCGCCTACGATATATCTGCCGTCAGGAGTGATTGCATTAGCCGATGAAAGTGTAATTTTATATTGCAATACATCCGCAAAGGTTGTATTGAGATTTTCCATGCCACCTGCAGTTGTCCATCTGAACGCTAAAGCCATTTGACCAGGGCCGGTAGACCATCCGACAACCGTATCTCCGTTCCAGGTTATTCCAAGGGCTTCGCTGCGGCCATCTGAACCTACCAGAGTGCCAAGGTCCTGCGCACCGGTTTCTGAAGTCCACCGAAAGGCATGCTCCGGAGCAGGACTCCCATAAGACTTACCAATTATTACTTTGTTGTTGCCTGAAATTTTATTGGCTACTGCCGCGCACTCGTTATTACTCAGGGCTTCAACAACATGAATACCTAATGAATCCCAGTATACCGGATAGTAGGAGGCATACCCGTAGACATCTGACCAACCTGTAATAATTGTTCCATCGTAGGATATGCCGGTTGCATGGCTTCTTGCCTTTGGATCGGTACCCAGGATACCCAAATCTATCATGGCGCCATCTTTCCATAAGAATGCTCTTGTTCTCTGGTCAAGATAAGTAGAGACTCCTACAATACACTTTCCGTTGCCTGAGATATCATATGCTCGGCTTATCTGTCCTTCAAGTGTTCCAAGGTCTTTCATTGTGTCGTTTTCCCATAGAAAGGCATGGGAAAAATATGTTACACTATTGGATTCACCAACTATCCTGGAACCATCCCCTGAAATTGCATATGCCTTACTGAATCCTGACAATGTACCAAGGGAACGCATCCCCCAGTTAGGGTTCCATATGAAAGCCCGTGTGTACCCACTGGAATCGCTGTATCCGGTAACAAACTGCCCGTTATCTGAAACATCCCATGCCACACTTGGCCCCGGCCCGAATGATCCCAGCATGGTAATGGTTTGAGTCAATATAACGCTGTTCAGAGTCAAGAACAGAAAACAAATAGCTGAGACAATTCTTATTGTTTTCATAGCCTGAGATATTTATTAAATGGACATATGTTCATTTAAAATTATCTATGAAAAGTTACGAATTCTTTAAAATTTACTTATAAGAAAATCAGACTTTTTAATCAGTTTATTCAATCTATAATATGTTTTACAAGGCAACCTCTTTTCTAAGGATGAAACCCACCTGATGTATGAAAAGGTAATGTGCCGCTGGGGCTGTTTTCGCTTCGTTTCAGCGGGATTAATACGGGTGTCGACACAAAAGACTGATGCACTGCGCATTAGTTCACTTTGTTCCTAATGCACAATCCAGTCTCTGCTTTCTTCAGCTACATAAGAAAGAAAAATATTATTTTAAAAGTTTCAAATAAAAAGGATTTGAGGAGTCTGAAATCAGAAGACTGCAGAAGCAATTTTACGGATGTTGTCTGATATTCCGATAGTATAATAATGAATGGCCGGAACGCCTGCCCTGACAAGCTCTTTTGATTGGGCAATACAGAATTCGATACCTGCTTCTTTAGCTTCCTGGTTGGTTTTACATTTCTGAATTTCCCGCACGAGTTCCTCGGGAAGATCTATGTGAAAAGCCCGGGGTAGAAGTTCAATATCGCGCAGGGTATTGATGGGTTTGATACCGGGTATCACCGGCACGTTAATTCCTGCCTTTCGGCAGCGATCCACAAAATCGAAATATTTTCGGTTATCGAAGAACATCTGCGTTACGATGTATTCTGCGCCCGCATCAATTTTTGCCTTTAAATGGCGCATGTCGGTTTCCATGTTCGGAGCTTCATAATGCTTTTCAGGGTAGCCGGCTACACCTACACAGAAATCAGTTGGTATAGTGTTTTTGAGGTTTTCATCGAGATAAATGCCCCGGTTCATGTTAATGATCTGTTCTACCAGAGTTACTGTATGGGTATGACCTCCTTCTTCGGGGATAAAGTATTTTTCTCCTTTTTGCGGATCGCCACGTAAGGCAAGAATGTTTCTGATGCCCAGAAAATGAAGGTCAATGAGGGCATCTTCGGTTTCTTCTTTGGTAAAACCTCCGCAGATAAGATGAGGTACTACCATTACCTTATATTTGTTCATGATAGCGGCCGCAATCCCTATGGTTCCGGGGCGTTTTCTGATAATGCGCTTTTCGAGCAATCCTCCCGGAAGCCGGCGATATTCCACTTCGCTTTGATGGTAGGTAATATTGATATTCAATGGATTGAATTCCATGAGCGGGTCAATGGCATCATAAATTACCTGAATGCTGCTTCCTTTTATAGGAGGAAGAAGTTCAAAGGAGAAACGTGTCTCTTTTGATTGAGAAAGGACCTCGGTAACTTTCATAACTGCGTGGATTATCTCCAGGTTTGTTCAGGGGGCTGGCAAGTTACCAAAATTTTGGCACGGACGCAAACTCAACGGTAGTTCAGGTTGGAAGCAAGCCATTTTTCAATGGTTTCCGGGGTTACCTTCTTTCGAAGGGCATAATCTTCTACCTGATCACGGCCAATTTTATCAACAAAGAAATACTGCGCAAAAGGATGGGCGAACATAAGTCCCGAAACCGAAGCAGCAGGGACCATGGAAAAGTTTTCTGTAAGGGTAATTTGTGCATTTTTTTCCGCCTCAAGCAGTTGGAACAATGTGAGCTTTTCTGAATGATCAGGGCATGCAGGGTAGCCATGTGCCGGTCTGATGCCCTTATATCGTTCCATCAGCAGGTCGTCCATTGAAAGATTTTCACCGGAAGCATATCCCCACAGTTCGCGTCGCACCTTAGCATGAATCAGTTCAGTAAAGGCTTCAGCGAGTCTGTCAGCAAGTGCTTTGACCATGATAGCTGAATAATCATCGTTATTTTCCCTGAATTCTTTTGCCAGTTCGTCAGCACCGATACCGGCCGTTACGGCAAATGCGCCAATGTAATCAGTCCGATGGCTGGAGCGGGGAGCAATAAAATCAGCCAGGCAGAGATTGGGTACTCCCGGTTTCTTTTGTTCCTGGTTGCGCAGGTTATGGAAAACAGCAAGAATTTCCGAGCGATTTTCATCCCTGTATACCTCAATGTCGTCATCAACTGAATTGGCAGGAAAAAGACCGATTACAGCATTTGCCTTGAGGAGTTTCTCCGTTTTTATGCGATCCATAAGGGCAAGCGCATCATCGTAAAGCTTGCGGGCTTCTTTTCCGTGGGCAGGATCATTGAATAAGTCAGGGAATTTTCCTCTGATCTGCCATACTATAAAAAAGAACATCCAGTTAATGAATGGCTCAATTTCTTCGATCGGGAAATCCCGGTATACGTGGATTCCTGGTTTGGCTGGAGGAATAATCGGAACATGTTCCCAGTCAGTTTTCAATTTATTGGCACGAGCCTCTGCCAGGGTAACATACAGATTCTTTTTCCGCGATGCAGAATAGCTTTCCCTCAGTTGCCGGTACCCGGCCTCCAGCTCTTCCAAAAATTTTTCGCGCATCTGGGGGGAAAGAAGTTGGTTCAGTACGGGTACAGATCGTGATGCGTCCTTTACATGAACAACCGGACCATGATATGAAGGTGCAATTTTTACTGCGGTGTGAAGACGTGAAGTAGTAGCTCCCCCTATAAGAAGAGGAATATCAAATCCCTGCCGTTCCATTTCTCCAGCTACATGAACCATCTCTTCCAGAGAAGGGGTAATAAGTCCGCTAAGCCCGATGACGTCTGCATTCTGTTTTCTGGCTTCTTCAAGAATTCGCTCTGCCGGAACCATTACCCCGAGATCAATCACTTCGTAATTATTGCAGGCCATTACAACTCCAACGATGTTTTTCCCTATGTCATGCACGTCGCCCTTAACAGTTGCCATGACCACTTTTCCAGCCGAAGAAGTAGTATCACCGGTGAGTTTTTCTGCCTCGATATAGGGCAGGAGCACGGCAACTGCTTTTTTCATTACTCTGGCGCTTTTTACCACCTGGGGCAGAAACATTTTTCCAGCTCCGAACAAGTCTCCAACTACATTCATGCCTTCCATCAGAGGACCTTCAATAACATCCAGTGCACGGGTATATTCTTTCCGTGCCTCTTCGGTATCGGATTCTATGTACTCATCAATACCATGAACAAGGGCGTGGCGCAGGCGTTCTTTAACAGGCAGGTTTCTCCATGCGATTTCTTTACTGCCGTTGCTATTTTCCTTTTGCACGGTTGCCGCAAAAGCAATCAACCGTTCAGTAGCATCCGGTCTGCGGTTAAGTACTACATCTTCCACCAGGGTAAGTAATTCCGGCTTAATTTCTTCATACACCTGCAGCATGGCAGGATTTACGATCCCCATATCCAGACCGGCATGGATGGCGTGGTACAGAAAAACCGAATGCATGGCTTCGCGTACAGCATCATTACCGCGGAACGAAAAGGAAAGATTGCTGATTCCTCCGCTTACCCTGGCAAAGGGGAGGTTTTTCTTAATCCATTGCGTTGCCCTTATAAAATCGATAGCATAGCTATTGTGCTCTTCCATTCCGGTACCAATGGCCAGAACATTGGGATCAAAGATGATATCGTCAGGGGGAATGCCGGCTTTTTCGGTAAGCAGCCGGTACGCCCTTTCACAAACTTCAATTCGACGCTCATAGGTATCAGCCTGCCCTTTTTCGTCGAACGCCATTACCACCATAGCGGCACCGTACATTCTTATTTTCTGCGCCTGTTCCAGAAAGATGTTTTCTCCTTCTTTGAGACTGATACTGTTAACAATCGATTTCCCCTGCAGGCATTTCAGTCCGGCTTCGATTACCCTGAAATTGGAGGAATCAATCATGACAGGAACACGGGCTATATCAGGTTCGGCTGATAGCAGGTTGAGAAACTTTACCATGGCTTTTTCTCCGTCAATCATGGCATCATCCATGTTCACGTCGATGATCTGGGCGCCGCCTTCAACCATTTCACGGGCCACCGAAAGGGCTTCGCTGTATTTTTCTTCCCGTATGAGACGGGCAAATTTGCGGGAACCACTGACATTGGTTCGCTCACCTATGTTGATAAAATTGCTTCCCGGATAAACCACCAGAGGTTCCAGTCCGCTGAGTGTAAGTTTATGTTCCCGAGGCGGAGGGGTACGTACCGGCGCATTTTCAGCAAGAGTGGCAAACTTTCTGATATGATCGGGGGTGGTACCGCAGCAACCGCCTATAATATTGACCAGTTTTCGTTCGAGAAATTCTTTCATAAAGGTGGCCATATCATCAGGCGATTCATCGTATTCGCCAAACTGATCAGGAAATCCGGCGTTTGGATAAACACTTACGTACCAGGGAGCTCTGGCTGAAAGCTCTTCAAGAAAGGGTCTCATTTCCCGTGCCCCCATACTGCAATTGAGTCCGATACTGAGCAGATCTGCATGAGACATGGAATACAGAAAGGCTTCAATAGTCTGGCCGGAGAGAGTCCTGCCACTTTTATCAACGATGGTACCTGAAACCATGAGAGGAATGTCTCTGCCGAGTTCTTTACGAAGCTGTTGAATGGCGTAGATGGCTGCTTTGGCATTCAGGGTATCAAAAACCGTTTCCAGCAGTAGAAGGTCGACCCCTCCCTCCAGCAGTGCTTTTGCCTGTTCATAATAGATCTCTCGCAGGTCGTCGAAAGTAATAGCCCTGAAGCCCGGATCATTTACATCGGGCGAAAGGGAAGCTGTTTTGTTGGTTGGGCCCATTGCTCCGGCAACAAACCGGGGGCGGGAAGGATGGCGGCTGGTGATCTCTCTTGCGGCTTTGCTGGCAATGGCTGCTGCTGCCCTGTTGATGGCATATACCTGCTCTTCCAAACCATAATCGGCCTGGGAAATCCGGTTGGCATTGAAGGTATTGGTTTCGATAATGTCTGCTCCAGCTTCCAGGTATGCCAGGTGAATGTTCCGGATGATATCGGGTCTGGTCAGATTAAGAATATCATTATTACCCCGCAAGGGCCGGGTCCAGCTTTTGAATTGCTCTCCCCGGAAGTCTTCCTCTGAAAGCCGGTGCTTTTGAATCATGGTACCCATGGCTCCGTCAAGCACCAGCACACGTTGCGCCAGTTCCTGCCGTATGTCCCTTTTGTTTTCCTGCATAATCGGCAAAGTTATTTAATTACGCCGATTGTTCCATCAGAAAATAATCTACCACGAAGTGATAAAGGAAAAGAAAAATGTAAAAACGGGAAGACAATTCCGGTTTTTCCCATTTCAGGAAGCCATTGTTCCGATTACGCAAGCAGTTTTTTCATCGCTTCCTTGTTCTTGCTGTTGGTAATATCTTTTGCTTCCGGAGTGTACAAAAATTTGAGCAGGTCACGATAGTGTTCAGTAATCTTCCCGCGTACCATTTTCATGGTACTGTTCAACATGTGGTTATCTTCAGTAAAGGGTTCGTCAAGTATTCCGAGTGCCGGTGGAAGCCATCGCTGGGGGAACATGTTTCCGTATTTTCGTCCGGTACGGTATTCTGCAATTTCAGATTCGATGAGTTTCAAAGCGGCAATAATTCCTTCGTCTGATGCAGGATCGAGATGTTTTTCTTTGAGATATTTCTTGAGAGCTTCCCGTGAAGGAACAATAAGGGCAACCGTATAAGGATTCTGGTTATTGTACAGCATGCACTGATCGATGTACTTTGACTGATCGCAAAAGGCTTCCTCAATGCCTTCGGGGCTGTATTTTTCGCCGTCGTCAGCAATCAGGAGGCTTTTGAAACGTCCCAGCACATAAAGAAATCCGTCAGCGTCCATATATCCCATATCGCCTGTATAGAGCCATCCGTCACGGATGGTATCCCGTGTGGCCGCATCATTTTTCCAGTAGCCCACCATCACATTTTCTCCCCTGACCACTATTTCTCCCTTTTCACCGAGCGGGAGTTCGTTTCCTTTTTCGTCGCATATTTTGAGTTCAATATTGGAAACCAGATATCCTGAGGAGCCGAGCTTTGCTTTTCGCTCAGAATTGGAAGAAATGACTGGGGAAGCTTCTGAAAGCCCGTATCCCTGGAACATAGGTATTCCAATGGCATAGAAAAAGCGCTGCAGTTCAATATCCAGAAGTGCTCCTCCTCCGATAAAATATTTTAACCGGCCTCCGAAGGCCTCTCTGACTTTTTTGTACAGTATGGCATCGAATAGGCTGACCAGGGGTTTGAGCAGAATCCGCCATCCTTTGCCCTTATTCCATGCAATTCCGTTATAGGCATAAGAGACTTTGAGTGCAAAACGAAAGAGGGCTTCCGCCAGTTTTCCTTTTTCGGCAATACCTTTTTCAATATTTTTTCTGAAATTCTTTGCCAGGGCCGGAACACTAAGCAGAAAAACAGGACGAATTTCGCGTATGTTGACGGGGATGTTCTTTAGTGTTTCCAATTGGGTTTTTCCTGATTGGACCGCTGCCAGGCTTCCTCCGGCCGACATGAGGGTATAAATACCACAGGTATGGGCGAAGGAATGGTCCCATGGTAAAATAAGGAGGGTGGTATACCATGGAAAGACGTCCATCAGGGAACGGCTTTGCTCAACATTGGCTGTGTAGTTACGGTGGGAAAGCATAATACCTTTTGGGTCGGCCGTAGTGCCAGATGTATAGCAGATGTTGGCAAGGTCGTTGGGTTGAATGCTCTGGATGCGTTCAGTTAGAATTGCCCGCTTTTGTGCAAGAAATTCATCCCCGAGGGCTAATACTTCTTCCAGAAGAATGTCTTTAGGATTTTCCCTGGCTACATTGTCGAGTATAATCACTTTTTCCAGTTCATTGAGTTCATTTTCAAGAGGGACAATCTTTGCCAGCTGGTTACGGGTAACAATGATCATCCGGGCACCTGAATGGCTCAGGCGAAAGCGGAGATCGGAGGTTTCCATAAGTTTTACAGAAAGAGGGACATTAATTGCTCCGGCATACAGGATAGCCAGTTCGCTGACCACCCAGTCATTGCGTCCTTCTGAAAGCAATGCAATCCGATCGCCCTTGCTGATGCCAAGACTCATTAAACCAGCGGCCATCCGGTAAACCCGTTCACGGGTCTGGGCAAACGTCATACCAACATACTGGTTTCCAATTTTTTCAAGTAAAAGATTGTTGTCGCGGAATTTTTCCACGCTTTCTTCAAACAATTGGATAAGGGTTTTCATATAGTTAATTCCAGGTTATTCGGGGAGAAATATAGGAAATTTCCTGTAGAAAAAACAGAAGGGGGTTAATGGCAATTGCAGGGTTCCGGTCGTCCCGGTTTTGGTACATGGCTTCGGTGTACCGATTGATGAGCGCAGGCAGTTAACAAGGCTATTGTTATCAGTAAGATGATTGCCTGCTTAAGGATTCTTTTCATGGAACAGGTTGTTTTATCTGAAATCTTACGGGAATGTGTATGGTCATTTCCACGGGTTTGCCGTCTTTGTAACCTGGTTTCCACGGGGAAGAAATCGAAAGTACCCGTACGGCCTCATCGGCAAAATCTTTTCGCGGGCTTTCCACAACACGGATGTTAATAAGCCGGCCATCTTTTCCCACCTGCACTTCCAGTTCCACGAAACCCTGTAATCTGGCGGCAAGGGCTTCAGCGGGGTAAATGAGGTGCTCATCAATAAATTCCTGAAGTTTGCCTCTTCCTCCGGGAAATTCCGGGAGGGAGAGGTAAGGGAACCATGTGGTATCCCTTCCATCCCGCGTAAAACAACGTTTCTTTTTCAGAATACCATTGGAATAAACATCTTCCCTTACCTTCCGGCCGTCGGGGTAATATGAAATGAATTTTCCATGCAGTTCACCGTCGCGGTAATTCGCAGATAGAAGGGGTAAACCGTTCGTATCAAGGTTAATGAAGGTTCCGTGGTATTTTCCGTTCCGGTAGCCAACCTGCAGTTTCAACGTTCCGTTGGTATACCATTCAGTCAGTATGCCATCGACCAGATTCCATTTAAAGGTGCATTCCATTTTTTTACTTCCATCGGGGTAATAATAAATGAAAGGTCCATCTTTAATATCCGGATTGATGGAGCGATAGTAACCTTCCATTTGAAGTGCACCGCCAGGATAGTAATCATGGACAATAAAACGAATATTTCCTGATGTGTCGGCATACACCAGCCGGTAATAGAAGGCGCTGTCACGTGTACTCTGTTGCCAGTTTTTGTTAAACCATAGTGTGTCGAGCAGCATCTGGGCTGATGCAACCATGGATAAAAAGCTGGTAACTGCTATGATGAGAAAATGTTTCATCAGTGCGAAGATAATATTTTGTATGTTTCAATGCTTCATGCCAAATGTGTGTACAAGGTCAGTAGGAATCACCTCCAATTTCCGGTCAGGGGACAAAGGATAAAAGCAAAACAGACAATTAAAATCAATTTTGTTTCCCAGTAAGGTATTAAGGCTAGTTGCCTTTTTTTGTATTTATTGTCAATCAGGTTCATTGCTTACCAGTTTTTCTTCAACGCCTCCGGCGTTGGGGACGTGTGTGGTCCGCTTTACCATGGATGTAACCATGGACATTGGACTTAGATGCCTCCGGCATCTTTCTGCCAGACCATCGGTATAAAGGAATGGATACCATTAAGTTGGTAAAATCATTCAACATTCTAGTTCCCGGTAGGGAATAAAGGTAAAATCCGTATGCATCTGTGGAAAAAATTGAATACCCCTCTGCTCTTGCTCCCGGACTCATTGAATAACGGACACCCAATGGGAAAAAGACACCTTAATTTCCCCGCAGGGGATAAAAGCCAATAGAATATTGCCCAATTAAATCTTTTCCATTTCTCCGTCAGGAGATAAAGGACAATAGCACGAGAAACAACCAAATCAGTTTTGTTTCCCCGTAGGGGATTAAGATCACCGGCCTTTTTTGTTAACCATTTGCAGGGAAAGTCAGCACTCTTCAACACCTCCGGTGTTGCGGACTTGTGGGTTGCGCTTTACCATGGATGCAACCATGGACATTGGACTTAGATGCCTCCGGCATCTTTGTTTCCAATTTCAGATTTCCCATTAAATGAGGTTTTGATTTCATCGTGTGAGCTCGTACAGGAAATAGGAAATGGGAAATTGGAAATTTATTTCCCCGTAGGGGATGAAGGACAATAGCGTAACAGGCAATAAAATCAATTCTTTTCCCCGTAGGGGATTAAGGACAAAGTTGTCGGGTTCTCGTGGTTGTGCAATTGCTCCCAACTATGACAACAATGAGAACTATGAGAACAATGACAACAGATATTTTTTTTAGTTGTCGGGTTATCATAGTTGTCGTGGTTGTCAGGCTTTTGCTAATTATGACAACAATGAAAACAATGACAACGATGACAACGATGAGAACAATGACAACTGTATTTATAAAGCTTCTTTGGCCATCTATGGTGCAAACTGAACATACCCATTGCCTGCACTTTTAACCTGGCAGACAGCAAACGGCGAACAGCGTTAAGCGAATAACTGCCCGTAAAAAACTCGTAAAAAAATATGAACGCCAAAATCGTTTCCCTACTCAGGAACTGACTTGCTGATAAGAAACGAACAAATCCATTCAAAGGCTTCCCGAAGGACCTTCTGCCCTTTGGCGGTAAGACCTTCGGACATTTCATATGAATCCCCTTTCAGATGCAGTACATAGGCTTCCGGAATCCTTCCGTAAACCGTATCGCACAAATAGAGAATAAAGGCAGGGTCAACCGCATGCATGGTAAATTCTACCCTGGGGGAAGGCTGAAGCATTTCCAGCCGGAACGATTCTTCAGTGGCAAGGGATGCATCGGCGAAAACGACCAGGTCAGATTCATGAATTTCAGCAGCATCCTCGATGTTAAGCTGGTAGTTGGTCTCCGTTCTGATATGATTCAGATGGTTTTCTCTGGCCCACTTTTCCACTTCTTCGGCCAAAAAAACACCCAGGCCGTCATCCTGACGGCCCGGGTTGCCATATCCATATACAAGAATACGCGGATTACTCACTGGGAAATGAATTCATCAATGAGGTTATCGTCTTTGTCATAGAGATAAAGAGCCAGGGGCATTTTGCCTAATGCATGTGTGGCACAGCTGAGGCAGGGGTCGTATGCCCTGATGGCTACTTCAACTGCATTTTTCATCCCCTCGGTAATTTCCTTCTGTCCGGTCATCATTTTTTTGGCTACCACATTTACAGCATTGTTCATAGGCTGGTTATTGTTGGTGGTAGAAACAATCAGGTTGGCCATCACCACCTGGTCGTTTTCGTTGATCCGGTAATGGTGGAAAAGGGTGCCGCGAGGGGCTTCAATCAGCCCGATTCCTTCGAACTGCTTTTTGCCTTTAACAACAAGTTCGCCTTCGAGAAGATCGGGATCGTTCAGCAGTTCCTTCATCATTTCGGCGGCATGCAGAACCTCGATAAGCCGTGCCCAGTGCATGTGCATCGACATATTGTTCGGTTTTCCGTTTGTGTAAGCTTTGAATTCTTCAAACTCTTTCTGTGCAAGGGGTGTAGGAATGAAATCACAGGTATTGAGTCGTGCCAGAGGTCCTACTGTGTACCAGCCATTTTCCTTGCCCAATTGCTTCAGATATGGGAACTTCATGTAGCTCCACGACCGCACTTCCTCGTCAATGTATTTCAGATAGTCTTGATAGTCAACATCGTTAAGGATTTTCTTTCCGTTTGCATCAACTGCCCTGAGAACTCCGTGATAGAGGTCAAGCGCACCGTCTTTTCTCACAAGGCTCAGGTGGTTCGAGGGAAAGATGCTGAAATTATCAATCAGGTCTTTGTTCTTTTTATGATACGATTTGAAGAAATCGACGGCGGCAACTGACCACTCGATCATTTTGTCGATATTGAGCGGGTCAGGTCCATGGAGGAACATGTCACGTTCTTCGGGGGTAAGGTGTTTATTGATCCCTCCCGGTATAGCTCCGGTACCGTGAATCTTTTTGCCTGCGGTGGCCTTGATGATTTCCTGCCCGAATTTTCGCATCATGACGCCCTGAACGGCCAGGTCTTTATGCTTGAGAGCCACGCCTATAATATTACGAATGGCCGGATCGGCATCAATACCGAACAGAAGGTCGGGTGAAGCCAGGTGGAAGAAATGGAGTGTATGCGACTGGAATATCTGGCCGTAGTGCATCAGTCGGCGCATTTTTTCTCCGGTAGGGGTGAGGCCTTCACCGGTTCCGGCGCCGACAATAACATCCAGAGCTTTAGCTGCTGCCAGATGGTGGCTAACCGGACAGATACCGCAAAGCCTCTGCACCAGTACAGGCATTTCCCAGTATGGGCGACCCTGGACAAACCTTTCAAACCCTCTGAATTCAACGATGTGTAATCGCGTGCGGGCAACATTCCCCTCTTCGTCAAGATGTATGGTAACTTTACCGTGTCCTTCCACACGGGTTACCGGTTCTATGATGATTTTCTGGTTCATATTCTTTTCAGTTTACTTTAAGCTTAGTCAAATTTGATTACTTCGTAGGGCAGATCCATCGGACGGTTCTTGATGAGGGCTACAAGGGCTTCCCAGATCAGTTCAGCACGGGGCGGACAGCCGGGAAGGAAATAGTCGATTTTCACAATTTCATGGCAAGGGTAAACCTTGTCAAGAATCATAGGGATATCCTCATCGTTGGGAATGATGTATTCATGGTTTGCTTGGACGGAAGGGCTGAGCAGATAGGCTTCGCGCAGGCATTCCTTTACGGGTATGCCATTGCGGAAGGCCGGCAGTCCGCCCATGATGGCGCATTCTCCGACCGAAACAAGGATTTTGCAGTGTTCGCGGAATTCACGCAATACATGAATGTTTTCGCTGTTGCAGCATCCTCCTTCAATCAGACCGATATCGCACTGTTTGGTAAAATGCTTGATGTCGTCAATGGGCGATTTATTGAACTCAACCAGTTCGATCAGGTCAAGAATCTTTTCGTCAATATCAAGAATTGACATGTGGCAACCAAAGCATCCGGCAAGGGATGTGGTAGCTATTACAGGTTTGCTCATACGTTACCTCCCGTTATTTTGTTGGTTGAGACATTTCAATATCACTTCCGATAGGCATCTTATCGAACTTGCGGGTTCCGATGGGATGCACAAAGCCCTGTTCGCGCACAAGGATGGAACCAACCGGACAAACGGCCATAGCTTTGCGTGCCAGTTCATCACTCATTTGTTTTCCAAGTACAGGGTCAAGAACAACTTCGGCCTTATGTCCGCGTTTGCGGTAAGCAAACAGGCTTCTTCCCTGTTCATCTTTTATAGCCCTTATGCAGCGTTTGCACATGATGCACCTGTTCTGTTCCTTTATAATTTTCGGATTGGAAGCATCAACTTTGCGTTGTGGAAAGGTATAAGGAAAACGGGGAACCATCATTTTGAAGCGGTAAGCCAGAGCCTGAAGTTCACAGTTTCCGCTTTTTTCACAGGCAGGACAGAAATGGTTTCCCTCTACAAACAGAAGTTCAATGATTGATTTCCTTAATTCATTAATGTCTTCAATATTGCTTTCCACTTTCATTCCGTCGGTAACCGGCGTGGTGCAGGAAGTCATGAGACGGCCGTTAACCCTGACCGTGCAGATACGGCAGGAGCCTTTGGGTTTAACGCCTTCATAGTTGCAGAGAGTCGGAATATAAATTCCGTTGTTTTTGGCAGCCTGCACAAGGTAAATTCCTTCTTCCGCTATGCAGTCTTTGCCATCTATTGTAAAATTGACAATCTTAGCCATAATGTGTAATTTTCAATTATTCAACAATAACGCGTCCGGATGCTTCGATGTAATCCCTGACGGATTCAGCCAGGTTGAAACCGCTGTCGAAGTCAGTATCCATGCGCACCCGTTGTTCGTAAAGATGCCTGAAGTTTTTGATGCTGGAAACAATAGGATTGGCAGCAGTCTGTCCCAATCCGCATCGGCTGGCTTTCAGTACCTTAGCCCATTCGAGCATGTCGTCAATGTCCTTGATGACGCCTTTGCCGTTGAGAATTTTCACCAGCTTGTTTCGTAGAACTACCGGCATAATACGGCAGGTGGAACAGGAACCGCACGATTCATCGATAAAGAATTCAGTAAAGTTCAGTACTACATCTTTGAGAAGGTCTCTGTGCTTGCCAAATATAATAATGGAACCTCCGGTTGCCAGGTCTTCATAGCCGAGAATGCGGCGGAATTCAACCGGTGCGAGGAGGGTACCTGAAGGACCTCCCACCTGCACAGCCTGTACATCAGGAGTTGCACCAACCATACCCAGGATGTCATATACGCTGAATCCCCATTCCACTTCGTAGACGCCCGGGTACTTACAATCGCCGGAAACACTCAGCAGTTTGGTTCCGGTTGAATCCTGTGTACCGAAGCTTCGGTACCATTCTCCGCCGTTCAGCATGACCTTCACAACGGCGCACAGGGTTTCCACGTTATTAACTACAGTAGGATAGTCAAGATATCCTTTTTCCACCGGGAAAGGTGGTCTGTCGCGAGGTTCTCCGCGTTTTCCTTCGGCCGATTCTATGAGGGCAGACTCTTCGCCGCACACATAGGCCCCGGCACCAAATTGAATACGGATATCGAAATTGAATCCTTTGATGCCACCGATATCCTTGCCCAGCAGATTGCGTTCACGCGCACCCTGGAGGATGCTTTCCAGATGTTTTTGCAGGTATTTATATTCGTGCCTTACATAGAGGATTCCTTCCGTTGCACCGACAGCGTAGGCAGCAATCACCATTCCTTCAAAGAGTAGCTTGGGCCGTTCGGTCAGAATCACCCTGTCTTTAAAGGTGCCCGGTTCGCCTTCATCGGCATTGCAGAAAATAAATTTTCTGTCTCCTTTGGCTCTCCGGCAGAACTCCCACTTCAGACCGGTAGGGAATCCGGCACCTCCGCGACCCTTTATATTGGAAGCTTTCACTTCGGCAATCACCTGCTCGGGAGTCATTGTAGGAAGTTTTTTCCAGATTACGATTCCGGGTGTATAATTGTCATCCAGAATGGGACCTTTCCGGCGGATGTTGTTCATTACCATGCTACGAACCAGTTTGTTGCCGTTATTGCCGTCGCCGTAGCCTTCCACCATCAATTCTTCCACATCTTTTCCCTCGCGCATACCCCGTACGAGTTCCTTTACCCTGAAAGGAGTCAGGTTGGTAAAGACCTTTCCATTGATAATAGCTGATGGTTCCTGGTCGTTCATACCTATACAGGAAGTGTCGAACAGGCCGAAAAGGCCGTCTTCCGAAACCTGACCAAATTTAGTTCCGGTTTCCCGTTCAAAGGTTTCCTTAATCTGTTCACGCCCCATCATGTTGGCAACTACACTGTTGTTAAGATAAACCGTGTATTTGCCGGTAGGCTTCTGCGTGAAAAAATGATAGAACGAGATGGTCTGCTGAACATCTACGGTGGAAATATTACAGCACCGGGCTATTTCATTTACCGCATCGGATGAAATGTAGCCAAATGCCTCCTGAATTTCCAGCAGAATGTCCATCAGCCGGGTCTTGTCCCTGTTGTACTTTTCGAGAATGGACGTTACTGATGTTACCATACGTTTGTTGTTTATGAAATGATTGTATGACGTTCACTGGGAACCTGCCATTGCTGATTCACCAGATAAATAAGGTTCGTTAATTCGTGTTCGATGTTGATGTTTGAAACGGCAGTACCGGCATCACCTTTTAATTTATGCGGGGTAAAGTTCATCACACCTCGTATTCCTGCGCGGACCAGACGGTCGTAACAAGCCAGGGCTGATGATTCCGGAACAGCAAGCACAGCAATCCGGACGTTCTGTTCCCTGATAAAATCTTCAAGGAGTTCCATTGGCAAAACCGGAATTTCGGCGGCAGGATTCTGGCGGGCACTATCAATATCAAATCCTGCAACGATTTCAATACCGGAAGAACGGAACCCGGAGTAGTGCATCAACGCCTGTCCTATACGTCCGGCTCCTACGATAATTACCCTCTGTGGCTCAGAGAAACCAATTATGCCCTGAATACGGGCCAGGATGTCCTCAATGTGGTACCCGCCTTTCTGGGTACCGCTGATGCCAAATGCAGAAAAATCTTTCCTTACAAGGGAAGACGATATATCAAGCACTTCAGCAATGTTGTCGGAGAAAACCCTGATGAAGCCCATCGAACGGAACCTCTGAAGTACAGTCCGGTATGCCAGCAGGCGCAATATTTTTTCCCGTTCATTCACTGCTACGTGTTTATTATGTTACGTTTTATAATAAATAAATTACGAATGTAACATATTTTCTTTCAACTGGCCAAAAATAAAATATGTTGTATGCAATATTCCTGATAAATGTTCTCCGTTAAAATTATTTTTTTGGAAATAGACCAGTTCTATGGGGTTTTATGATACGATGAAGGTCTTTCACCCGACCAGGTTAGCAGGTTTTTGACAGGATGACCAGTATAAAATGCAGAAAATCAAACAAGAATATTTTAAAAAAAAGTTCAATTTAAAATCATTATAAATTAATGTTATTATAATAACACTGTTATAAATATAACAAAAATTATTATTTTTGCACAAAAATTTTATATGCTTCAGGATACCACCAAAGCAATACACCCCGGAACGGCAGTAACGGAAAGCAATTCTCCCGTACTGACAATCCGTGATGTGCTTTCACTGACAGGCGCCAGTCTGGTATACGGAGAAGAGTATCTGGATAAACCGGTTCGGATGGCTTTTGCTTCAGACCTTATGAGCGATGTGCTCCAGGTGGAGGCCAATGATTTTGTGCTCATTACGGGTCTTTCTCATCCCCAGGTAATCCGTACGGCTGAAATGGCTGATATAGGATTTGTATTGCTGGTGCGGAACAAAAAAGCGACTCCTGAAATGATCAGTCTCGCAAAACAAGCCGGAATTGCTTTGGCTGAGAGCAAAAGTTCCATGTATCATACCTCAGGGATTTTGTTCAAAGCTGGCATTAAGCCGGTTTCATAATATATGGCTGTACAGCTCAGGTTTACGGTTCAGGGAGGCGATTTTACTAACGCAGGCTTCGCTTCCAGTCAGGTGAAAAAAGTCCTGAAGCAGTTGAATATTGACAACAGAATTATAAAACGGGTAGCGATATCCCTTTACGAAGCCGAGGTGAATATTGTGGCCCATGCATGGAACGGGACGGTGACGGTTGATATAGATGAAGAAAAGATTCGGCTGTTTTTGTCTGACTGTGGTCCTGGAATAGCCGATATTGAGCTGGCAATGCAGGAGGGATATTCCACTGCTTCGCCCGTGGTGCGGGAAATGGGTTTCGGAGCCGGCATGGGTCTGTCTAACATAAAAAAGAACTCAGATAAACTCACAATAACCAGTGAAGTGAATCGGGGAACGGAGGTTGAAATAATTCATTATCTCCATGCACAGTGAACAGCAGTCATATTTTCACCACGCTCTTCGTATCGACGAAGAGGTTTGTACGGGCTGTACCCATTGCATGCAGGCCTGCCCTACGCAGGCTATACGGGTTTATGGCGGTAAGGCGCGTATTGACGGAAACCGGTGTATTGACTGTGGTGAGTGCTACAGGGTTTGTCCTGTATCAGCCGTAAAGGTAGAGCAGGATAATCTGAACCAGCTCAGCCGCTATCGGTACAGAATAGCCCTGGTACCCTCTGTTTTCTTTGGCCTCTTTCCTGAAAATATCCCTTACGGGAAGATCATAAGCAGTATATTGGAGTTAGGTTTTACTGAGGTTTTCGAGATTGAACGCACGGTACCTTTTTTAGCAGAGGCACAGCAGGACTATGTTCGGAATCCGGAAAATGAACACAGGCCGGTTTCCGCCTTTTGTCCTGCTGTGGTGCGTCTCATTCAGGTCAAATTCCCTTCTCTTACGGGCATGATAATGCCTCTGAAACCTCCGGTAGACCTGGCTGCCCAATGGTGTCTTCAGAATTTGAACAATGCAGGCATTTCAAGAGATGAGGCAGGGTTATTTTATATCACACCATGCGCCGCCAAAATTGCCGCGATCAAAAGTCCGGTTGGTGAACCCGGTTCAGTGATTGACGGAGTAATTAATATGAATTCCCTGTACGACAGGGTGAGCGCTCTTCTGAGCCGGAAAGGAGGTATGGATCTTCCTTCTGTTGCTGTTACACCGCTTTCACCCGATGAAATGTTGTTTGCTTTGCCTCATGGAGAAACAAGGCATATACCAGCCCGGTCGCTTTCGATCGATGGAATCCGTCAGGTTTCTGAATTTCTTGAAGCAATGGATGAGGAGCAACTTAATGCCTATCAGTTTCTGGAACTCAGAGCCTGTCAGAACGGATGTGCCGGAGGCATTCTTCTGAGCCGGAATCGCTGGCTGGTAGCCGAGGAATTGCATAGAAAGGCTACCTGTTTTGGAGTTAAACCATCCGGCATGAGTTCCTCTCTGCAACAGTATCTTGCCTCAAATTGCCGGCTGGGGTCTATTGAACCAAGGCCCGGGTTAATTCTCGACCAGGATCCGTTCAGAGCCATGCAAAAGCTTGCCCGCATCAGAAGGTTTATGTGTTACCTTCCGGGCATTGATTGTGGTGCCTGCGGGGCTCCTAGTTGCCAGACCCTGGCGGAGGATGTTGTTCAAAAGAAAGCCAGCCTTTCCCATTGTCCTTTCATGCAGCGGACCATGGAAAAAAATCATAAACTCGATGCGGAACACAGCTATCGGATTACCGGACATATATGGGGGGAAAAAAGGCTGGAAAAAGATTGTAAAAAGAAAGGAGCAGAAAATGAAAGTCTCTGATGTTGTCTCTGAGCTGAAGCTAACCGTTCTCAATGAGCCCAATTCAATGGAAGCTGAGGTAACCGGCGGGTATGTTTCTGACCTGCTGAGTGATGTGATGGGAAATGCTCGTGAAGGACAGATATGGATTACTCTGCAGACCCACAAAAACATACTTGCCGTAGCATCATTGAAGGAACTCTCGGCCATTATTCTGGTGCGGGGTAATAAACCTGATGCTGAAACCCTGCGGAAAAGCAATGAGGAAAATATCCCCCTCCTGGGTACTGAATACGATGCGTTTGAAATTACCGGACAGTTATATAATTTGCTGAAAAGGGCATGAAAGAATACCGGGCTGATCTGCATATACATACTGTCCTCTCTCCCTGTGGTGACCTGGAGATGAGTCCGGAAAATATTCTTGCGGCTGCCCGTAGAAAAAATATTGATATACTGGGCATTACCGATCATAATCATACAGGTAATGCCTGGCTTATTCGGGAAATGGCTAAAGAATACCAGATCCTGGCACTTCCAGGTGCGGAAGTGACTACCCGGGAGGAAGTGCATTGCCTTGCCTTTTTCCCTTCCCGGGAATCACTGGTTCTTTTTCAGGATTTTCTTACCGGGCGAATCGTCCGTATACCAAATCGTCCTGAAATACTGGGCTATCAGGTTCTGGTCGACCGTGAAGAAAAGGTTATTGATGAAGTGGATTATTATCTGGGTTCGTCGGTTGATGCTTCGGTTGAGGAGGTGGCAGAAAACGCCCATTCGCTGGGGGGCATTTTTATACCGGCCCATATTGACCGTCATAAAAACAGCCTGTATAGCCAGCTGGGATTTATTCCTGCCGGATTGGATTTTGATGCTCTCGAAGTATCATGGCGTACGGCTCTGGAAGATTTTCTTGGCCGTCATCCGGAAGTGCAGGGTAAACGTATTGTTCGTTCTTCAGATGCTCATTTCCTGCCTGACATTGGCCGCATCACCTCGGTATTCCTTCTTGAAGAGCTAACCTGCGATGAAGTCTGGATGGCTTTCAGGGGTGAAAACGGAAGAAAAATTATCGCCGCATGAAAGATCTTTCGCTCCATATTCTTGATATTGCTGAGAATTCGGTAGCTGCCGGTGCACAGACTGTGCGGATTGTCATTGAAGAACAGCCCGATCAGGATCTGTACCGTCTGGTTATTGAGGATGATGGCAAGGGGATGGAGCCAGATTTTGCTGCAAAGGTTACCGATCCCTGGGTTACCACCCGCACTACCCGCAAGGTTGGAATGGGTTTGTCCCTCTTACAGCAGAACTGTGAGCTGGCCGGCGGGTCACTTGACATCGTTTCACAGAAGGACAAGGGAACCAGGGTTACGGCTGTGTTCCGGCTTTCGCACCTTGACCGGCCCCCTGCGGGGGATATACCGGCGACCCTGCGGCTCATTATTGCTGCCAATCCTGATTTGCATCTCGTGTACGAGCATCGTACCCAAAACGGCAAATTTGTGTTTGATACCCGTCAGGTTAGGGATGCTATCGGCGACTTGCCCCTGAATCACCCCGCAGTGCTCCGAATGTGTAGCGCCTTTATCATTGAAAATCTTCAGCAGATTGGAGCAGAATGTCAAACAAAGAATGATTTTAAATTAGCTGAAAATGATATAAATCATTAATATACAACAGGATTATAAAAGCAAAACAAGTACTTTTGATTCACCGAAATTAAAATAAAAGAACCATGACGAAAATTACATCACTGGCCGATCTGAAGAAAAAAAGCGAAGAGCTGAAACGCCGGATCGACCTGAGGGAAAAAAGCGAGCACACCGAAAACCTGATCCAGATTAAAGTGGCTATGGCAACCTGCGGTATTGCATCGGGTGCCAGGGAAACCATGGATTATTTTATTGAGGAACTCGACAAACGGAAGATTGACGCAGTGGTTACACAAACCGGTTGCATGGGGTACTGTTATGCCGAGCCTACAGTTGAGGTAAAACTGCCGGGACAGGAACCGGTAGTTTTTGGCTATGTGAATACCAGGAAAGCTAAGGAAATTATTGAGAAGTACATCCTCAACGGCGAGCTCGTTGATGGGATTATTCCCCAGAATTATCAGACAATCAATGACAAAAAATAGGAAGGGAGGAAAGCAATGACACCGAAATACAAAATGCACGTGCTGGTTTGCGGAGGTACAGGTTGCCGTGCCTCGCTCAGTGAACAGATCGCGCAAAACCTGCGTCAGGAAATTGAAGCCAGAAGTCTGCAGGAAGAAATCCAGGTTATCATGACCGGCTGCTTTGGCTTCTGCGAAAAAGGCCCTATTGTGAAAGTAATGCCGGACAATACGTTCTATGTGCAGGTTAAACCCGAAGACGCCCGCGAAATTGTAGAAGAACATCTGGTGAAGGGCCGTAAGGTAGGGCGCTTGCTGTATGTTGATCCCGAAACAAAAGAACAGGTAAGTGATTCCAAGCACATGGAATTTTATCAGAAACAGATTCGTATAGCATTGCGCAACTGCGGTTTCATTAACCCTGAGAACATTGATGAATATATTGCCCGTGAGGGGTATCAGGCTCTTGGCAAGGTGCTGACCGAAATGACACCACAGGAAACCATTGAAGTGATTAAGAAATCAGGGCTCCGGGGCAGGGGAGGCGCCGGTTTTCCCACCGGACTGAAGTGGGAAATTACTTCCAAAGTGCAGGCTGATGAAAAGTACGTTGTATGCAATGCAGATGAAGGTGATCCGGGAGCGTTTATGGACCGGTCGGTGCTGGAAGGTGATCCGCACTCGGTACTGGAAGCCATGGCCATTTGCGGTTATTGCATAGGTTCCAGCAAAGGGCTTATTTATATCCGGGCAGAATATCCTCTGGCAATCGATCGGTTAAAAATTGCTATCAGCCAGGCACGGGAATATGGCCTGCTGGGAGAAAATATTATGGGCACAGGTTTTTCTTTCGATATTTCGCTTCGCTACGGAGCCGGTGCATTTGTCTGCGGAGAAGAAACGGCCCTCATTCACAGTATGGAAGGGAACCGGGGGGAACCGACCATGAAACCTCCTTTTCCTTCTGTTAGCGGATATCTGGGGAAACCTACCAACGTAAACAATGTGGAGACCTTTGCCAATGTGCCTGCAATAATTCTTAAAGGAGCCGACTGGTTTGCTTCCATAGGTACTGAAAAATCAAAGGGTACGAAGGTTTTTGCACTGGCCGGAAAAATCAACAACGTGGGCCTTATTGAAGTGCCTATGGGTGTTACGCTCCGCGATGTTATTTACGATATAGGCGGTGGAATAAAGAACGGAAAAAAATTCAAGGCAGTCCAGACAGGAGGTCCTTCCGGTGGATGTCTTAC
Source organism: uncultured Bacteroidales bacterium (assembly GCA_964548125.1). Classification (GTDB taxonomy): domain Bacteria; phylum Bacteroidota; class Bacteroidia; order Bacteroidales; family JAAYUG01; genus JAAYUG01. The sequence continues at coordinate 26,736 of CAZJQN010000006.1, forward strand.
TGAAAAACATCTTGATACCCCTATCGATTACGAAAATCTTGTGGCAAGCGGTTCTATGATGGGGTCAGGAGGTATGATCGTCATGGACGAAGACGATTGCATGGTGAACGTTGCCAAGTTCTATCTTGAGTTCACTGTGGATGAATCGTGCGGAAAATGTGCCCCGTGCCGGATCGGGAACAAGCGGCTTCATGAAATCCTCACCCGCATTACCGAAGGAAAGGGAACCATGGAAGACCTGGACCTTTTGAGGAATCTCGGGCAGGTAATCAAGGATACTTCGTTGTGCGGACTGGGGCAATCCTCTCCTAATCCTGTCCTTTCAACGCTTGAAAACTTCTGGGATGAATATGTAGAACATGTGCGCGACAAGAAATGCCGTGCCGGTGTGTGCAAATCGCTGATGCGGTACTTCATCAATCCCGAAAACTGTGTAGGATGTACAGCTTGTGCACGGGCATGCCCGGTAAACGCCATCAGCGGGGAGCGCAAGCAACCCCATGTTATTAACCAGGATGTATGTATAAAATGCGGGGCCTGCATGGAAAAATGCAAATTTGATGCAGTGTATATCAATTAATGAACGGAAAATTCTGAAAGCATGGAAACGATAAAAGTTACAATAGACAACAAGCAGATTGAGGTACCGGCGGGAACAACCATTCTGGAAGCCGCCCGTAAAGCAGGTATTAAAATTCCAACCCTGTGTCATCTGAAACTGGATGATATGAATATTGAAAACAGACCGGGAGGATGTCGAGTTTGTGTTGTTGAAGTTGCAGGGCGACGTAATCTGGCACCTTCCTGTGCCACGGAATGTACCGACGGAATGGTTATTAATTCCCACAATATCAGGGTACTGAATGCACGCAAAACCGTACTGGAACTCATTTTGTCGGATCATCCGTTTGACTGCCTGGTGTGTGCCAAGAACGGCAAATGCGATTTGCAGGCACTGGCGCAGGAAATGGGCATCAGAAAACTGCATTATACAGGCGAGCAGTCGCACTACCGTGAGGACACTTCTCCGAGCATTATCCGCGAAATGGACAAATGTATCATGTGTCGCCGTTGCGAAACGATGTGCAATACGGTACAGACAGTAGGTGCTCTTTCGGCTGTTAACCGCGGATTTATGGCGGTAGTAGCCCCGGCTTTTGAAATGAATCTGGAGCAGTCGCCCTGTACGTATTGCGGTCAGTGTGTGGCTGTCTGTCCTACCGGAGCGCTGACCGAAGTAGATCACACTAACGCCGTGATTCGTCTGCTGGCCGATCCGCGCAAAACGGTCATTGTGCAAACTGCACCGGCTGTGCGGGCTGCGCTGGGCGAAGAATTCGGCCTTGAACCCGGCACCCTTGTTACGGGGAAAATGGTGGCCGCTCTCCGTCAACTCGGATTTAAATATGTTTTCGATACTGACTTTGCCGCTGACCTTACCATTATGGAAGAAGGCACCGAACTGCTTGATCGGCTTACCCGCTTTCTGAATGGCGATAGGTCGGTCAAATTGCCAATTCTTACCTCCTGTTGTCCGGCCTGGGTGAATTTCTTCGAGCACCATTTTCCTGACATGAAAGAAATTCCATCCACAGCCCGTTCGCCTCAGCAAATGTTCGGCGCTATTGCTAAAACCTATTTTGCCGAAAAAATTGGTGTGAAGAGGGAAGACCTGGTAGTTGTGTCTATTATGCCGTGTCTGGCGAAAAAATATGAATGTCAGCGCGAAGAATTCAGCACCGATGGGAATCCGGATGTGGACTATGCTCTTTCAACACGCGAACTGGCCAATCTGATCCGGCAGTCGAACATTGATTTTCTGGCGCTGCCCGACGAAGAATTTGACCTTCCGCTTGGTGAATCAACCGGTGCCGGCGTAATCTTCGGCACAACAGGAGGGGTTATTGAAGCCGCGGTGCGAACCGCATACGAACTATTCACAGGAAAGAAACTTCCGAGGATTACTTTCAACGAACTGCGGGGTATGGAAAACGTTCGTTCGGCTTCCATCGACTTCAACGGTACACCCATCAATATTGGTATTGCCCATGGGCTGGGGAATGCCCGCAAACTGCTCGAAGACATACGGACCGGAAAATCGCAGTACCATGCTATCGAAATCATGGCCTGCCCGGGTGGATGTATCGGCGGTGGCGGTCAGCCCCTCCATCATGGAGATTCTTCCATATTGAAAGCACGTCAGAAGGCAATTTATGAGGAAGATGCCCGAAAACCTATCCGTAAATCACACGAAAATCCGGCTATTATTGAGCTGTATAAAGAATTCCTCGGCAAGCCGCTGAGCGAGAAATCGCACCACCTGCTTCATACCCATTATTTTGACAAGAGCCAGCGGTATATTATTAAAACCGAGGAATCAGAGGCCAGATAATATTGTTTAACAGAAAAGAATTTACCATATGTCACGGGTTAAAATTGAGTTACAGGAAAAAGTGGTGAACCGGATTAAGGAAATCTGCCGGTCGTTTAATAACGACCCCGGGGAACTGATCAATGTACTGCACCAAACACAGCATGAATTTGGTTATCTTCCGGCTGAAGTGCAGGAAGTTATTGCCTCCGAGATGAATATTTCTGTGGCCAAAGTATATGGAGTGGTTACGTTCTACCATTTCTTTACCATGGTTCCCAAAGGCAAGCATCCGGTTTCCATCTGTACCGGTACAGCCTGTTATGTAAGGGGTGCTGAAAAAGTGCTCGATGAATTTCGTAAGAACCTGAAGATTGAAGTGGGGCAAACTACGCCTGATGGCAAGTTTTCTCTGAGCTGTCTGCGGTGTGTGGGCGCCTGCGGACTGGCACCGGTTGTTATGATAGGAGAGAAAGTCTATGGCCGCGTTGCTCCCGAAGGGGTAAAAGAGATTCTGAAGGAGTACGAATAGAATATCCTATTTATACTTTATGGAAAGTACGGGTTTGACTTTCAATCCCGTACCTTTTCCCTGTTTTACTAGTTGAATTGTTTGAACTATTTCAGTGGTTTTATCCATATAAAATCGATTGCTATTTCTTTTCCTGATTTGAACTGATCCGGTACAAAAGTCAATACATTTGAGTTGGCTTTAATAGAAACCGGCTTGGAAAAAAAGTTTTCCAGCATGGTATTCCATGGTTCATACAGATCAATGCTCTTGCTTCCGTTCAGAGTTAGCTCCTCTCCGTTAAGATAAACTTTGAAGCTGGTGCTTAATGGACATTTTGTAAGAGTCATACCAAGTGATATTTTTTGAGCATGCGGCAAATCAGGAAGCACAAGGTTTAATTTTTCGTTTATTTTGGATGGTCTCCATATAAAAACCTGATTTTCTGCCCATATCGGTCCTTTTTTCAAATAAGTGTCGGTTTTTTTATCCACGAGCATTTTTTCTGCCTGGAAGAAAGTGTATCCATCGGATCCCAGAGATGCAGAGGGTTTCCATTCAACAGAGCCGGGTATAGAATACTGTATACTGTCAGGAGGAGTAAAATCGTCATGATCCAAAGTCAACAGGTAATAATAAATGATTCTTCCATACGAAAAATTCGGAACGATGCTATGATGCAACAGCTCCATGTTAAAATGGATTCTTTCGCTGAAAGGAATATCATCAGCAATGTGCCAGCGGAAATTGGAAACAAAGCCTCTGTTTCCCGGGCCGTCACAACGTGGTTGCCCGCAGAAAGGGAATGAAAAGATCAGGGAAGACGACCAGGAATAGTTAAAATAGTCTTCAGTTCCGGTTCCAAAGACAGACGGGAAGGTATCCCTGTCGATCCATATTTTCTCATCACCTTCTCCCCACCAGTTACCCCAGGATGTAGGAATGTTGCAGGGATTACAAATAAAACATGCTGTCCCGATAAGACGTCCTTTGCCTTTTAACGAAAGAAAGCGAAGATCAACCGGATTAACATTTGAAGCAACCATGGAATGATTGGCTTTCCATCGGGCGTAGAAATGCATCGTCTTTCCTGGTATCCACGTAAAACGCTTTGTAATAACATTGCCAGAAATACTGACAGGTTGATCGGAAAAAGAATGTACCTGCATGCGCATTTTATGATGGAAAGGCATAATGAAGCGACAGATCATGGAACTATCCGCACATACTGAAAATGGAAGGGAGGTCAGAAGATTAACTCCGGGGCCGCCACCGAAAAAATCACCAACAGGGGCCTGAACCTGCGGATATTGACTATCATCAAACCAGATTGACAATACTGTTCTTCGCAGAGCCTTGTTGAGATCGGCCGATTTGACCTTTACCATAAAATTAACTATGGCTTTTTCACCTTCATCTTCAAATAAGGTGCACGATTCTGACGGAGAGAGTTGTACACTGAAATTTTTTCCTGAACTGTATTCTGGTATCACGCTCTGTGGGGATTTCCAGATCCTGCTGATGTATGAAATGAGTTGTTTGCATTCCTCTATATCGGAAGGCGAAAAAGTTCTGACATTAACATCAGGGTTGTAAACGCGAATATTGATATGGTAGAAATGAAGGTCGCTTAATTTTCCAGTCCATTCTATCCGGCATTTTTTTGCAAAAGGTATTGGGAAATACATGGCATCAAACTGGAGGAATTGGGAGGCTACTTTCTGGGAAGAATATTTTCCCTGTAAAGCATCGGGCAGGTTTCGAAAGAAGTATTCGGCATCTCCTTCATAGATCGGTAGTGTTTGATTGTCCAGGTAAAGACTTATTCTTCCTTTTATTCCGGCTGTCCAAAGCCTAACAATGGCTCCCGGGCTATTTACATCGCAGACAAGGTATTTACCCGTACCGGTCGAATCTGGAGGTACGAGTACCTTTAAAAATCCAGGTATCGGTTCGTTTCCGAACCCGTCCTCATTGGCAAACCATTCCTTTTCGGAAGGATTATTGCTTCTTCGGTCGAACGAGGAGAACTGAATTGTTTTATACCCTGGAGAAGGATAATAAACAAGCCTTTCCAGATCGACGAGCTCTTTAATTAAAGTGGCTGTAGTAACATCATATGATGTATCTCCCTGGCGGCAGGCGGAAATTAATACAATCACAAAAAATACGGTAAGAATTCTTATCATTTTTTATTGGTTCTCACTAACGAAATTTTTTGGCAGGTTATAAGCACGCAAAGCATTCTGGTAATATATTTTATCAATTACGGAAGAGGGTAATTTTAATCCTTTGCAATTGTTTATGGTTGAATCAGTGGCCAAATATATCCAATCATTCAGCCATGTTTTCAAGATTTCATCAAAAGACGGAGCCGTTGTTCCCGGAGGGGAGGGCATAGCCTCCATATCGGTTCCGTAAAGAATGCGATCCTGATAATGTATAAAAAAATCGCGCACTTTATTATAGCTTTCTCTGCTTTGTTGTTTAATGTGTTCGATTCGGGCAGCCATGTCAACACTAAAGTTGGGATAGTGGTCAAAACGAATTGCCAGCGAATCGGTATTCCATTCAAGGCTTCCAAGATGGGCACCAACGAAAGGGATAGCGGGATATTTTGCCAGCAGGTGGTCACGAGCCCTGATCTGGTCTTCGTAGGAAGGCATTTCAGGATGAAGAAACATGTGATATTCCGGATGTTGTTTATAATACTTTTTATCACCTTCATCGGTCATAGCCTCCAATGGAAGCCAGCAGTCTCTGGGTTCACCCAGGTGAGCCAGCAGCGGGATGTGGTTTTTTTCTATCCAACTGAATATTGGATCAAACAGCAGATCATCAGCCATTATGTATTTTCCTGAGGTATCTTTGAGTTCCATTCCGATATTTTTCCAGATTTTAATGCCTGATGCGCCTTGTGAAAGGCACTGTTCAATGTATTTCTTTGTTGAATCATTAAAATCGGGAAGGAAGACATTCTCTGCCTTGAAGGAACACAAAAATGCTATGCCCTGTTCCTTGCGGCTTAAAATACTATCAGAAACACTCCATTGTTTGTCAAGTGACGATTCTGTATCTACATTTGGCGAAACGAGTCCAAATTTCACAGAGCGTGCTTTCTTCAGGATTTCCAGATTTGTGGTGTTATAATGAAAATGAGCATCAATTTTACAGACTGAGTAAAAATCGTTTTTAGAATAATATTTTTTTGGGTTGGTGCATCCCGAAATAAAAATGCCACACAAAATAAAGGATACGATTGTTACTGTCGCCATCAGGAAAGACAAAAAGGGTTGGAGAAGAGCAGGATAGTAGATATTTCTGTTACTTTTTTGTTTCAATGTGTTCGGTTTCATAATTCTGGTTTTTACTTATTAATCTGAAACCAGGGAAGACATAATAAAATGTTGTAATGGCATAGTCCATTTTTACATGGGCCCAATGCCAGAGTTCCATATCAAATTTGAAGGCCTGGGAGAAAGGAATGGCATCAAGAGATCGGATGCGGATATTGGTAGTTATTCCTTTGCCAATATTTCCGTTGCCTTCAGGCTGACAGATAAAAAGATGAGAGAATGACTCAGGTCTGCCAAAGGCATATCCGTAATAATCTTCGGTTCCGGTTCCGAAACATGAAGGAAAGGTATCATTATCAACCCATATTTTTTCATCTCCTTCTCCCCACCAGTACCATGTTGGATTGTAAATTGTTATAACATCTCCTACATATTTTCCTTTTCCTGAGATTTCCACAAAACTGATATCGAAAGGAGAACCGTTTTTCCGGGTTTCAACATTTTTATATTCATTCCATGAGCAACCAAAATACATGGAATTTTGAGTCCATTTGTAGGGAGAAAATCCTGTTGATCCTTTCAGCGTGACAGTTTGATTACTGTAATTACAGAAAGTGATTGTACACGTTCTTTTAAAAGGCATTTTCCAGAAAGACTCAAAGGACCCGGAGGATGATCCTTTCATCATCCAAGTTTTGAATGTATTGGGATTATATCCTGTTCCGAAGAATACGCCTGTGGGAGCATGCACCGTTTTATTTCCGTCAAAAGTTATATCGATAAAAATATTCCGGAGTATATCAGGATTAATATTTTTTCCCATGTTGATGGTAATGAGATCAATTACTTCATTTTTACTTTCAAAGGACAAACTTGCGGAATCGTTGGGATGAATTACAAGATCGAACGATTGCATTATTGAATGGTTGTTCGTATTTTTCATGAGTACCTGCGCGTTCTGACGGATAATTTTCTCCGCTTTCCTCAGCGATGCAGCAGAAAATGAGCGAACCTTTGTTCCGGGGGGGTATAATCTGACATTAATGTTGTAAAATACATCCGGCCAGTAATAACCTTCAGGTACTGGAACGGATTCCCTTACATAGAGTTTTTGAAGTGATTCCGATTCATATGTAATAAGGCAGTGTTTTGCAAATGGAATAGGCAGATATAGATTATGATCATAATCCCTGCCTTCCTCACCTAATGGGGCCCCTTTTTGGACAGAAGCGGAAAAAGGATAGGGTGCAATTGTTTCTCCGCTCAGGATATATCTTGCTTCGCCTATTAGTACAGGCTGGTCTTTTTTGTCGATGTAAATCCTGATAATTCCGTTCTGGGCTTTATAAAAAGTCATCCACCACCTCACAATTGCACCAGGCCCATTTACATCGACCATTACAAACTCCCTCCGCTTGCGGGAAGAGTCAATACGGATGAAATTCGACATATCAAAATTTTCATACCAGCCTGAGAGCAGGGGCGAAACTGAGGCTCTGTTGTAACTGCTGAACTGTATGAGTTTGTAGGAAGGATCAGGGTAGCGGGTAAGACCGTCTTTACTGGTCATTTCATTCACCAGCGATTCTACAGTGATTGCCTGCCCGCAGCATGGTAAAACATGAATAAAAAATATGAATAAATAAACCGGTGTCTTCTTCATTTTTGTATGGTGAGGCTGTGTGAAATAATTGCAATTGAGTAAAAAGAGAATAAATAAAATTGAAGACAGTTTTTACGAACAGCTATTCCTTTTTCACCAGCCAGGATTTTGTGTAAGATTTTGGTTCAGGGTTAACTCATCTGAAGGTATTGGCGAAAGATAGTCTCTTCCCGGGTCAAAACCATAGCCGTTCGGTAAGATTTTCTGATATGGATCGATAAAACCATTATTATCGACAAACAGGTTAACGCCAATGGTTATGGTTGGTTTACCAAGAAAATCTTTATAAGCACCTTCGAGATTGGTTCCTATGTATTTAACTCCTTTAGGTCTTTTTCCTTCAATAAGCTTGTGTGCCCGCCACCGGGCTATGTCGTCCCAGCGGAATCCTTCCAGAGCCAGTTCAACCCTTCGCTCTCTTCTGATTTCATTTATTTCCGGTGAAAGTTCCGGAAAGTCCCAGTTTGGATCGGTTTGAATATTTCCAAGGAAAAGATGAGGCATGGCCACCCTGTCGCGGAGCAGATTGATGGTTTTGTCTACGTCTTCCTGTGTCAATATGCCAAGTTCAGCGCGTGCTTCTGCATATATCAGCAGAACTTCGGCATAGCGAAAAATTACCGAAGCTGTTGTTCCGTTCAGATTGTTCGCCTGCTGTGTCCAGTCAGGGTTGTGTCCTTTATAAATACAGTATCCTGTTGTGCTTCTGAAGTCACCTGCTCCGTCAATCGGAGGAAGCTTAAAAATCTGATTGTTTACTCCAGGTGCACCGCTTATCATTGGATAACCGGGCAAAAACATTGACTGCAATAATCTTGGATCCCTGTTGGTTGTTTCCTGAACAAGGGAATCGTTGCCAACAAACAGAGGACTGGTTCCAATCGGTTTTCCGTCAGTGCAGAGGTAACTGTCAATAAGGCTTTTTGACATCCCGGTATTTCCTCCTCCGCCTGACAGGAATCGGGAAACATTATTAACAATTTGCAAGCTGATATCGAATTTTTTCCAGAGCATTACCTCCGGGTTTCCTGAAAGATTCGTTTGATTGAAAAGTGCACCGTATTCGCTTCCTGCGGGTCCTTTATATATAGAATACGTGTTTTGCTGCATCAGTTCACCTGAGGTTTGGGCTGCTTTCAACAGGTAGCTTGTACCGTCTGATCCTGATACCCCGAAGGGAGTTCCTGCGTGGTATTTTTCCCATGTGCCTTCATATAAGCAAACTCGTGCTTTAAGTAACATGGCAATCTCCCGGTTAATTCTGAAGGGCGGAGCTATTGCTGACGGTTTCAGCCATGCAATTGCCGAATCCAGGTCGGCGATAATGGAATCGGTTACAATATTTCTCTTAATACGTGGGGAATATAGCTCTTCTGATGAAGTATTCAACGGTTTGGTTATCCATGGGATATCTCCAAAAGTCCTGAGTTTGTCAAAATACAGAAATGCTCTGAAAAATCTCACCTCTCCGATAAAATGATCAATGTCAGCCTTTATTCCTTTTGCCTTCTGGCAATGAGTCAGAAAATAATTTGCCTGCCGGATATCATCCCATACCCATCCTCCTTCAGAAGCAGAGGCAGGAATTGGACGTGTACCTCCTAGCCTGGCATCAAAAATTGCCGGAACCAGATTATCACTGTTGTTTTCTGCCCAAAATGTCACATAGTAATCATGATGCGCCGGAAGCAGAGTATAAAATCTGTTGGCAAACAGAGCAAGCTGTTCGTCATTCTCGAAAAACACTTCAGGGGAGAGTTCATCGAGAGGGTATCTGTCCAGAAAATCTTCAGAGCATGAGAACTGGAATAAAATAGTGAAAGCGATTCCAATTTTGAACAAAGTTTTCATAAACAAGTGATTAGAAAGTTAGGTTGACACCAAAAGACCATGTTTTTTGCAATGGGTAAATGAACCCATTTCCGTATGCTCCGCCTGTTGTTTCAGGGTCGAATGTTTTGATTAGTTTTGTAATGGTTAAGAGGTTTTCTCCTGCGCAGAATATTTTGAAACTTTTAACAAAGACTCTCTGGCTTATTTTAGCCGGGAATGTATACCCAAGTTGTAATGATTTAAGGCGCAAGTAAGCCCCGTTCTGTAAGTAGCGTGTCTGCACCTGACGATTCCTGAATGCTTTATCCATGCGTGGTTTTGGGAAATATGCGTTTCTGTTATTTTCAGTCCAGTAATTCATGTGTTCTTTGAAAGCAACGGAAGTCCATATCCAGCCTACCCCCCAGAAATGAGGCGAGTTGAGCCATAAATCTCTTTTCCCCACTCCTTGCCAGATCATACTCAGGTCGAAACCTTTCCAGCCGGCATTAGCAAGGAAGCTGTATAAATATTGTGGCGTTGAATTTCCAATAATGGAAAGATCACCATGGTCCTTCAGAGTGTTTTTCCCCGGATCAATTTTGCCGTCCTTATTCAGGTCTGCATATTTAATATCACCGGCCGTCCATGGTTCGGGTGTGATATATGACTGGTCCCAGTTTTGTGCTTCTTCGTCAGATTGAAAAAATCCGAGAGTTGTATAGCCCCAGATTTCTCCAAGCACTTTTCCCTTGTAGTAAGGTGCGCTCAGGAGATATTGGGGATTGTTATATTCGAGAATTACGGTTTTTGCATTTGAAAGCATACCGGTAAGTTCATATCGGAATCCGCTAACGGTTTGCTTCCATGAAATCATAAGTTCAAATCCATTTGTTCGCAGAGTGGCATTGTTGGAGCGTGGAACCGCGGTACCCAGAACAGATGGAAGAGACTCAACCGGTCCCAGCATATTGTAGGTAAACCTCATGAAATAATCAAAGGAAATATTAAGCTTGTTGTTGAGAAACCCCAGGTCAAAACCTGTATTGGTTGTATTAACCTTTTCCCATGTCAATGAGGGACTGTTCAGAGGGGCCATTCCAACATAGGTTGGTCGTTCGTTACCTATGATGTAAGGAAGTGGCGGATTGGAATAAATCGGAAGCCTTTCAACAAAAAGATAGTTTTCAATATCCTGGTTGCCCAAAGCTCCATATGACGCCCTGATCTTGGCATAGCTGACATATTTTGAAAGGGACTCCCAGAAGTTCTCTCTTGAAAGGATCCATGAAAGTGAGCCGGATGGGAAAATGCCCCACCGGCGGCCACGCGGGAACCTTGACGAACCATCTCTTCGTCCAGATAATTCAATGAGGTATTTGTCGGCAAAAGCATAATTCAGCCGGCCGAAAAAACTTCTGGTGGCCCAGTGAATTCTTGATCCGGAAGCGTATTCTTTTCCTGTAGCCGTGCCAAGAGAAGGCAGTTTGTCCGAAATAAGGTTGTCTTTACGAGAATAGTTTGATTCGAGGGTATATAATTCCTGTTCAAATCCTGCCAGTATAGTAAAATCGTGCTTACCAAGAAGTTTATGATAAGAAGAATATATATTCGGGGAATTATAATATCCATGACCCTGATTTACTTCGAAGAAATTGTTAGGACGCAAAGCAAACTTGGTTCCATCGACAAAGGTGCCGTAAACTTTTGCTTCATGATTAGAAAAACCATCAGCATCAAATTTCCAGCGGTAATTTGCATAAATAATCCAACCCGACAGAGGTTCTATTTCAATTCCGGGTACCAGCGATAATTCATTTGTTTCCTCCTTATACCGACCTCCGTTTTGCAACCAGTTCTGCTCTCCTCCAGGCCACAGGTTTCCGTCGGGAAGATATACACCGTTGGTAGGCCATCGCCTGGCAATATTAGCGTAAAATTGATCTTTATTATAGCTGGGTCGGTCAAGATTGGTGCGGTTGTATTTGCTCATAAAATTTAACCTGAGCCAATCATATACATTGACATTGATCTTAGCATTAAAATTGTCACGGGAAAACTGGTCATTACCAAAGCGAAGTAACCCTTCCTGGCTGAATGTTGCGCCTGAAAGGAAAAACTGAATCCGCTTGTCTCCGCCACTTAAGCTGAAATTATGACTGGATTTGGGAACCCACTTCTTGTAATCAATTTTAAACCAATCGGTATTTGCCCACCCGCCTGTATACTCAAGCCAGTAATTAGGAGCCCAGGGAACAGGCATCGTCCAATCTTTAATTTCACCTGCTTGATATTTTTTCATCTGATCAATGATGATGGGCTGAAAAATAGGTTGTGCACCATCATTTGCAGATGCTAAGTTTAGGTATTCGGCAAACTGAATGGAATTAACCATTTTTGGGAGGTGCAGTGGGGTTGAGTAGGAGTAGTTATTTGAATAGTTGACGATGACCCCGTCACTTTTCCCTTTTTTTGTGGTAACGAGAATTACCCCGAATGCACCCCGGGCTCCGTAGATTGCTGAAGCTGCTGCGTCTTTTAGGACAGAAATGCTCTCAATATCATTTGGATTGATATTGTAAATGCTTTGTTCAATTCCGTCTACCAGGATATAGGGACTTCCACCGGCACCGTTTATGGAACCAATGCCCCTTACGTTCAATATCATTTTACCGCCGACCTCACCTCCTTCGTTACCAACAAGAATATTCAGGTTTGGGGCTAATCCCTGCAAAGCCTGAACAACATTGTTTACAGGCCTGTCTTCAATATTTTTTGATGCAACTACGTCAACAGCGCCTGATAGATTGACTTTTTTCTGGACTCCGTATCCTACGGTTACTACCTCATCCAGTTGTTCGACCGAAGGCTCCAGGACAACGTCAATTTGGGTTCTGTTGTTTACTTTTTCCCTGTGAGGAGTGTATCCTACATAAGAAAATATAAGGATTGAAGAAGGGCTCGGAACAGTAATCTGATACCAACCTTCTGTATTTGTGATTGTTCCGATTGTACTTCCTTCAACCACAATGTTTACACCTGGCAAAGCTTCACCACTGGTCCTGTCGGTAACCTTGCCAGTGACAGCATGACCCTGGCGGGACTGTGAAAATATTGGTCTGATGGAACCGGCTTCTCCTGCGAGCTTGTTTTTATTCCGAGCTATGATAATCTGTCGGTCACGTACTGTATAAAAATTCTCAGTACCGGCAAATATCCTGTCAAGTATTTCATTTACAGGAAGGTTTATAACAGTAATGCTCACAATTCTGTTCAGATCGATTTCCTGGTCCTGGTAAAAAAAGATAAATTCCGTTTGATCTTCGATCGTTTTAAGCACCTCTTTCACAGGAACATTTTGCAGATTCAGGGATATTCTGGTAACCTGCGAATAACTGATTTCACTGAATGCAGTAAATGTGGTGAGTAAAAAAAAGAGAAACATGGTTTTCATAACCAGCAAGAATTTCCAGTGTGGGGATGGATTAATAACGATCCATTTTTTTTTCATAATTTTGGTTGTTTACTATTTAACAATTACCCTTAACGGGGTGAATTATTCTAAGCCGGGAAAGTCTGGACCACCTTCCCGGCTTTCGTTTGACATTACTGTTCACTTTTAGGAGCTACAACATATTGACCGTTTCTGTATTCCACTTTCAGTGAGGAGGCAAAAGCAACAGCATCAAGCACCTCATGAAGGTCTTTTTTCAGGTCGAGTTTACCTGAAAAGGTAAGATTTTCGAGACCATTTGCTGCAACGATTGGTTGGTTATAATACCTGGTAAGTTTTTTAATAATTTCATCGGCCGGTTCGTTTTTAAAAACGAAATATCCGTGAACCCAGGAAATTGCCTCGTCGGCATTCACTTTGTCCTGAACAAATGTTCCTTCTTCTTTGTTAAAGGAAATTCTGTCCCCTGGATTCAGTTCATGATCGGATGCCAGAAAAGCATTTTTTGCAACAGATACTTTTCCTCTGGTAACCAGGGTCTGAATGGTCAGATCATCATCGTAGGCACTAACATTAAAAGCTGTTCCCAACACCCTGATTTTCAAATCTCTTGTCACAACAACAAAAGGTTTTGAATTGTCAGGAGTTACCTCAAAATAGGCCTCGCCGGTAAGAAATACTTTTCGGTAATCTTTCCCAAACAGGACGGGATATGCAAAACGGCTTCCTGAATTGAGCCACACACGAGAACCATCGGAAAGAACTACCTCTGAACGTTTTCCGTATGGTACAAGGAGTTGTTCGAGCCTGCTGTTTCCGTCTGCTTCTTTCACATCTATCTGTTTTACTGTATCTTGGTTCACAAGTAAATCTCCTTTACCTGTTTGCCGGAGTTTGGTTTCAATGAGAGGTGATTCAATAGTAGAGCCATCAGGAAGTATAACTCTTACATTATCCGTTAGTTCCTGTTCAGGTATCAGTGGCCAATGCGGTTTCATTTTAACTAGCAGGTAGAAAATGGACGAAATTGCTAACATAGTTAACAGAACTGCTGCGGCTCTCATAAGCGGGAAAATGGACGGACGCTTTTCACGAAGTATACGGTCAAGAATTGAATGCAGCTTTTCTTCAGGCACCTCATCCTCCAATATGTGAAACGAACGGATAATCCTTGCAGCTTCAATAACCTCGCTCTTCTTCTCCGGATAGGTTTCAATAAAATTTTTCCAGAAAGCATCTTTTTGCCTGTCAGGGTGAAGTACCCACAAGGTAAACTGCTTGTCGAGCACCAATTCTTCAACACTATAATCCTTGTATTCCTTTTTTATCATTTCCATATAGAACTTCAGGTATAATTATAAGGCATTCAGACGTAAAATATCATCTTTAACCAGGTAGTTTATATTGGGGTCAAAACTTACGCGGGTTGTTCATATGATATTATCTGGATAGTTATTTTGCATGAATTCCTTCAAAGTGCTCACAGCTTTTGAGATAAGGTTGCGGCATGATTCAACGCTAATTTCCATAATTTCAGAAATATCTTCATATTCCAGTTCTTTAGTGTACCTCAGATAAATGGCTTCCTTTTGCCTTGGAGAAAGGGACTGCAAAGCGGTCAAATACATTTTTGTCCTTTGGTCAGATTCTTCCTTAAGGATAAGATCATGTTCAACGGAATAGCTGACTTCAAAAGGAATTTCTTCCTTAATCTGGTTTTTTTCATACCTCAATTCCCTTTTCAGATGACGTAGAATCTTTCTCCGGTATGACTTCATGAGATACCGGAATATATTGTCAGTCATTCCGATGGTTTTCCTGTTTTTATATAATTCCATAAAAAGTTCCTGGATGCAGTCTTCGATTATGGCTGATTGTTTTGTAAACTTTTGTCCGTACAGATATAATTTACCTGAGTATTCGGCATAAATTGCCGAAAAGCAATGGTCATTTCCTTTTTTAAAGCGGATCCATATTTCGGTATCTGATTCTCTGACAGCACTCATGATACGCATAGGTTCAGCTTAGTGGATGAAACCGGAGAAGAGAGGTACTATCTATCAAAGATATTAAAATTTTAGCAGGTTCATTTTGTTTGGATGGTCACGGATAAGATAGAACTTCTGTTTTTTCGAGATGCATTTGGATATCATTTTGTTCTGTCAGAGCAGGTCTGAATTTTTTTTCAACCATAAGTTCCAGTTGGTCTCCTCTATGGCGGCTGTCATCCCGGCTGGAGTTTCCGTATGCAAGAACACATTCTGCGTGTACAGGTATGCTGAATTCAATCACAGCGAAAAAAGTATCACCTCCAACGGCAAACTTTTTCCCGTCCTTGTCAGGGGCAAAATTAACAGTGCGGAAGATGCCGTATTCTCCGGGTCCGCCATTTGCAGGCAGGTCAAAAGCTTTCATGCGCAACCGGTGGATCTCACCCCATGTTATGTCGAAGGTTCCATACATACTTGTTAATTCTTTTACTGCGTCAGCAAGAAATTTGATAGCCTGGTAGGGATCCCGGAAACCATCAGGTGTTGTGATGTTGGAATCGGGGTTCCATCTGGTTTCAAAAATACTGTCATTTAATTTACTGAACCATTGGGCGAACAGAACACTTCCTCTGCTGTCAGCATCCGTAGTTCTGTCCCAATTTTTTAGCAGGGATATTGCTGGTGACAGGGCAGAATCAGGATAAATCTTCGATGCTTTAATAAGGTCATCCAGGAACCTTTCTGCTGTTTCCATGACAGTATTCATTTTTATCCTCTTCAGATCTTCATACGATAGTTTTTCCGCATCAATCAGCATATGGGTTGCCCGTTGTGCTCTCCACATGTAATACTGTGTCGCAAAATAGGGAGGGAAGGCTTCCTTCTTAAGTATGGGAGGATATGTACAGGTCCACGGCGGGTCATTGCAGTTCTGAATAAAACCGGTTTGAGGATTGAGCAGTTTTGGCAAATCCATGTATGGATGAATTTTGGTCCAAATGTATTCTGATTTGCTTCCGTCAACGACCCCTGACCAGAAATTACTGTCACCGCATTTTCTTTCAGGTATGTTTCCATTGTACAGATAAAAAATATTTTTATCCACATCAGCATAAAGTATGTTGAACATGGGGAGCTGCATCATTTGAAGGGCAGTCTGGAATTCTTTCAGGTCACGGGCTTGTGCCATCTTGTGGAATTGTTCAAAGATGCCATAATTGTTTAGCCCGGTTATCCGGAGTGCTATTGCTTCATTCCCTTTTCTGGATATTACAGGGCCATGCACAGAATACAAAAACTCTGTCTGTTCCTTTCTGAAGCTTCCGTTGGGCATGGCAATCTTTAATTGCATTCTTTTTTTTCTGAAAGGCAGTAATTTATCATCAACCAGGTATCCGTCATTCATCAGTTTCAGTTTGAAGCGGTCTGCCCCGTCTACAGGATTGATGGTAAACGCCCATCCGAGTGTCTGATTAAAACCCATTGATAATGCTGGCATCCCAACAAGTGCAATTCCATAGGCATTGAATTGTTCCGACCGGAGATGTGCTTCAAACCAAATATAAAAATCATTCCATGGCAAATGTGGATTGATTATCAGCATGGTGTTGCCGGAAGACGATTTATTGGTGCCAATGGCAATAGCATTTGAACCCTGGCTATTATGTGCTTTTTCTTTATGCAGTTCATTTCCTCCAATGAATTCCAGGCAAAGAATTCTCAGCATATGGGAGAGGACATCGGTAGCTTTAACGGGCAATACCTTCCTGTATTCATTATCAATGGTTTCCGGATGTTTTTTTGCATAATCATTTATGCCATCTGCAAAGGCATCAATACTGTTTTTCCACTGTGCTGTCAAAGCATTATAATTTTCCTGGGCATGGACTGGAATTTCAAAAAGGTTAATTAACCGGTCTGATTCAACGAACCCGGGTCCCCAGTACTGGGCCGCTTTACCTCTGGCTTGTCCATACAGTCGGAGAAGAAGGTCGGGGTGCATTTCAAGCTGTGCCCAGCCAAAAGCATAGTACATCTCGCGGTCAGTACTTGCCATGATATGGGGCACTCCGTAGGTATCCCAGAGGATTTCTACTTTTGATTCAGCCTGGAAGAAGTGAAACAAGCAAATTGCCGATATAATCAGGAAACGAGTTTTATTCATAAAAGAATAATTACAGGATGGTATTTATCGTGGTATTGGTTGATACACAGGCAGATGAATGCATGAAGGATATGCGGAGCCCAAAAAAAGGACCTGACGGGCCGGTAATACTTGGGTTGCCGTTTTGATATCGTTGCATGCATTCAGATTTCGGTTAAACCTGGGAAACCAACTGGAAGTGATAATTACCCGAAGCTTATGTCCAGGGTTTACCTGGTAGCCTGTTGCCCATACTGAAACTTCTTTTGGTTCAGGTAGTTTCTTTTCAAATTCAATATGGGCAGCGCCTTCCTGAATATTGATAATCTTTCCATCCGGAAAAACATCCTGCAGGCATACTACTGCATCAGTACACTTCACATTGCTTGACAGCCATAGTGTTGCTGAAACCGGGCCTAAAAGGATCAGGGGGATGCTGTCAATTTGCTTATCGAAAATCACCATGTCATTCCTGTTTTCTGTTCTGTTCTGCAAAGCAGGTCCCGCGCTGTCACCCAGTATTGTTCCACCAGAGCTTGGGAACGGTGAGGAGGGATTATAAAGGAAAGCAATTGAATCGTTTGTCTGGCCTGTTGATTCTTGAAGGGTGTGGTCAGGATGAAGGTAAAAGGGAGTTAGCCGGGTTTCCTTTGGCGGCCATGTATCGGCACCGACGTATTCGTTTCGCTCCATAATAAATAAGTTGATTGGAGCATCGGTTAAAGGAGTGGAGAGCCTCGCCTTTTTTCCTTTGCAGACCTTTACAGTATATGCGAAAATTTTTCTCGGATTGCCGGTTTTTTTTAGTCCGCCGTATTCATTTGGGTAGGCCTGTTTTCCATGGCACCATGGGCCTATGACCAGCCGGCTGGCCGGGTTTCTTTCAGGCAGTGATAAAAAATCCTTAATCTGTGCAATTAGAAAAATATCATACCAGCCAGCAATACTAAGTACAGGTGCCTTTGTAATTCCCCGATAATTCAGATTCTTCCAGTATGCATCTTCTCTTTCATGGGCAAGCCAGTCGTGAAGAAATTCAGCGCCACCTATTGAATCAGCTGCAGCAGAAAGAGGAAGAATATTATAGGCTTTTCTTATTTTTTCATACGCAATACTCGTTTCGCTTGAAGACGAATTATGTGCAGCCCATGTAAATGCTGATTGCAGAGAAAATACACCATCAGGGTAAAATAGGTCATAGATATCGGCACCTGAAAGCACGGGAGATAAAAAATCCAATGAATCGGATATGCACCATTGAGTATATCCGACATAACTTCCTCCCCAACCACCAATTTTTCCGTCTGACCAAGGCTGTTTTTTAATCCAATCAATGGTTTTCAACCCATCAGCCCGTTCGTTAAGGAAAGGATAAAATATCCCTTCCGACTTATATCTGCCTCTTACGTCCTGTATTACAACGTTAATCTTATACAGCCCAAATGCTTTTCCCATCCATTTTTCAGATTCTTTATTGTAGGGGGTTCGTACCAGAATAGTAGGGTATTTTCCCTTACCCGGAACATAAACGTCGGTGCATAAGGCTGTCGAGTCACTCATATAGACCCGGTACTCCAGATGTAAAGGATTAAACCTTGACGGACTGCATGAAAACAACATTACCAGCAGAAAAAAAATAAAGGTCACATTTTTTATGGAATACATAAACGGCAGTGATTTAAGGATGCAGTAAAAGAAAAGACTTTTTTCATCATTATTATCTGAGGTTCCGATGGGCGTTTAAAAAAAACTGCAAAGAATCTTAAGTTCCCTGCAGTTAATATGACCAACTAACCAAAAATATAAAGTTTTCAGGACGGAAATAATTTATTCTTTAGGTACAAAAGTCATATGATAAAAAAAGGTTGGATAACTGCCCGATCCAATTGGATCAGCCCAGTAGGTGCAGACGGGTAGAGCAACTTCCATTTTGGCAGGTGTTATTTCCTTTATAATAAATTTCCGGGTTGAAGGAAAGTCGAGAATTCCAAAAAATGCTCCTTCTGAGAGTGATACCCATTTTTTGCCGGTAATCGTCACTTCTGCATGCGGGGCCGGGACAGCAGTACCAGTCGGATTGGTAATAGCGTCAATTACGAAATTATCGCTGTGCAATGTCCAAGTGGCCTGTTCAGGAGCTGTGTAAGATGATTTGTTGAGGCCAAACAAATTGTTTTCAAAAGTATAAAGTGTCACTTCCCCTCCATAAAAACCATAAAGGGTGGAGCATAGTGCTGTGTCTTTTACGTCAACTTTGTACCTGCCATCGTAGTAAAATGTATATTCGTTGTCGTATTCACTTCCCATCCCTATTGAATCGAGAGCATTTGGCATACTGGGGATTAATACCCACATATTGTTGTCAATTATTCCACCGCCATTTACCCCGGGGGTAAATCCCCTGCTCAAAACCCATGTTTTCCCATTAGTTTCGTTAGGGCCTCCGGTAAGCATTTCTTCAACTGAAGGTAGAATTTCAATGTCTTTTGTCAGAGTCGCTTCTCCCCCTGGGCCTTTTACATTTAAGCTCACGGTATAAGTACCTGAAGTAGCGTAGGTATGTTTCGGTGATTTTTCGGTGCTTGTACTCCCATCGCCAAAATTCCATTCATAATTGTCAGCGTCTTTTACTACGGCTGAAAAGGTCACATCGTAACCCTCAATTTCACTTTCTATGGAAACAATGACAGGTTTTGGTTCCTTTTCACAGCTGAGAAAAAAAATTGCTGCTATCGAAAGGAATAAAGAAGCAAATAATAATTTTGTTCTCATATTTCAAAAGATTTGTTTTTATAATAAAGGCAATCACTTTTAAAATATCATCAAAAAGTTTTTCAGTCTTTTCAAGATTTAAGTATAAATTGCCTATGATTTTAACCCAATTTTTTCATCAGAAGCTCTCGAAAAGAGCAAACTTTGAATTAGTTGGGTTCATCCCGATTAAGAAAAACCACTTGCGGTAAATTGAAAATTCGACTGAAAGACAGGTTTTTCTTAATCACGGATTGCGCATTAGGAGCTTAAGAGATCTAATGCGCAGTGGGTTAGCTAAATATGCTGGCATAAGGGTTAACCCCGACTGAATGAAGTGAAATCGGCCTTTTGGGTAAGATATGCCTCTGGTAATGCATATTGTGGGTTAATCGTAATGCATTGGAAAGTTTTTTAACGCATCGTTTGGGTTTAATTTTTCGGTATGAAAATGATAATTTTATTTTAAGGTGCTTAATTATTACTGAATTCAGTCAAACATTTATCAATAAATTAATAATGAAAAACACGGTATATTTTTTTTTCATGCTGTTTGCCTCGCTGGTTTCTTCTGCCGGTATGCTTTATGCTCAGCATGAATTCAATAAAAGTTATTACGGGGAGAACATCCGTCAAATAGCTTTTCCTATCGGTGGGATGGGAGCTGGCATGTTTTGTCTGGAAGGGAACGGATCGCTTTCCCACTTTTCGCTCAGGCACAAGCCCGACATGAACAACCGGCCTTTTATTTTTGCTGCCCTGACAGTAAAAGGACTACCTGGCGGGGCACGGATAGCGGAAGGACCTGTTCAGCCCTGGCGGCTTTTTGGCGAGGAGGGAACAGCAAACGGAGGTCGTCTCTATGGCTGTCCACGCTTTGACAAGGCTGTCTTCTCTGCCCGTTTTCCTTTTGCGCAAGTGGAACTCGAGGATGTTTCGCTTCCGGTACGGGTCGCTATCAAGGGCTGGAGTCCTTTTATTCCTGGCGATGCCGATAACTCCTCACTTCCGGCAGGTGCCCTGGAATATACGCTGATAAACTCCTCGAACAAAGCAATCGATCTGGTATTTTCATTTCACAGTTCCAATCTCATGCGTGTGGAACAGCCCAGTGTGTGGGGAGGACAGTATGTGGGCCGGGATTCTGTGATGGCTATGCCGGGCGGATTCATTCTTTCACAGGCCTGTTTGCCTGGAAAACCATGGTACAGAGGCGATTTTGCTATATGGACAAACGAACCTGCAGCCGTGATTGATTATTGCTGGTTCCGTGGCGGATGGTTCGATGCCCGTACCCTCCTATGGAAGGATATCCAGGCCGGCAATATCCCTTCGCGACCTGTTGCCCGGGGAGCAGAAGGAGCATCGATTTATATCCCGCTGACTCTGAACCCGGGAGGATCAAAAACTATCCGTATCATGCTGGCATGGTATGTTCCGCATTCCGACCAGCGATTTGGATGGAGCCCTGACAATGAAACTTTCCGGGAAAAAGTTAAATCAGCAACCTGCGATACCGGACCAAGCTGTTGTCCGCCTGAAATCACCTCCGGATTTTATGAGCCCTGGTATGCAGGACGTTTTTCGAATATAGAAGAAGTCACCGCATACTGGAGTGCACAGTATGAAGCGCTAAAGCACCAATCGGAACTCTTTTCTGAAACCTTTTTTGCTTCCGATGTGCCTCCTGAAGTACTGGAAGCTATAAGTGCCAACCTCACCATCCTTAAATCGCCCACCGTACTGCGTCAGAAAGACGGGCGACTCTGGGGCTGGGAAGGTTGCTTTGATAAAGGGCAGGGCTGCTGTGAGGGCTCGTGCACCCATGTCTGGAACTATGCCCAGGCAATCAGTCGTTTGTTCCCTGCACTGGAAAGAACACTCCGCGAAACGGAATTCCGCGTAAGCCAGAATGACATGGGGCATCAGAATTTCAGAGCTGCCCTGCCAATCCGCGAACCGGACCATGGCTGGCATGCCGCTTCTGACGGACAACTGGGTGGCATAATGAAGGTGTACCGTGAATGGCGAATCTCAGGTGATACCCGGTGGATGGAGAACCTGTGGCCCCGTGTAAGAAAATCCCTCGATTACTGTATTGAAAATTGGGATCCGAAACATAAGGGGGTGATTGAAGAGCCGCATCACAATACATATGATATTGAATTCTGGGGTCCCGACGGTATGATCACAGGTTTCTATGTAGCCGCTCTCCATGCTGCCATCCAGATGGGTTCCTATCTCAAAGATGATGTTAAACTTTACCGGGAGTTATATACTAAAGGAAAAAGATACCTCGAAACTGAACTCTTCAATGGCAGGTATTTTTTCCAGCGTATCACTACCGAAGGGCTTAGGGCTGAAAATCCGGTTACAGCTTCCCGAAATAGTATTGGCGGTGGTTACTCTGATGAAGCCATGGCTTTACTGGTGAAAGAAGGACCAAAGTACCAGTATGGAAACGGATGCCTTTCCGATGGAGTACTGGGGGTATGGCTTTCAGAAATGTGCGGGCTCGATCCTGGCATCGACAGAGAAAAAGTGAAAAGCCATCTTCTGTCGGTTTACCGCTATAACTTCAAAACCGATCTATCACTGCACGCAAATCCACAAAGGGCTGCCTATGCCTACGGAAAGGAAGGGGGTTTGCTTCTCTGCACCTGGCCGGAGGGGGGAGAACTTTCATTGCCGTTTGTTTACAGCAACGAGGTATGGACAGGCATCGAATACCAGGTTGCGTCGCACCTGATGCGCATGGGAGAAGTGGAAAAAGGACTGGAAATTGTCAGGACAGCCCGCAAGCGTTACGATGGTACGGTGCGGAACCCGTTTGATGAATACGAGTGCGGACATTGGTATGCAAGGGCCATGTCGAGCTATGGATTGCTGCAGGGACTCACGGGCATTTTTCTGGATGCGGTTACGGGTACTATGTACATTGATTCGAAAATCGGAGAGAATTTTTCCTGTTTCTTTGCCTGTGAAACCGGTTTTGGTAAAGTTGGACTCCGCAACGGCAAACCATTTGCTGAAGCGGTTTCAGGAACCATTCCGGTAAAGCAGTTTTCCGTGAGCGGAAGGATAGTCAAGAAGCCATGAACACCATCAACATGAATTATTGACCAATAATTAATTCTGGCTTCTGGGGGAAACCCAGATGGGCTTGCTATACGTTTTTTTTGTCTGCTTTTATTTATCTTTCAAGCAGTTCTTCAGTTTATCCGAGATTAGTCAATAGAAACACAATAAAAATAAACAACTTGTTTCTATTGACTTATCGAGGTAACCCCGACTTATCAAAATCTATCATTCCGAACCTTCGGAATGATTAGATTTTGTTAGTCGATTCGTCAATTGATTTTTTCAATTGACGGATTTGGGTTTATGTAAAAACCGGAGCCTGGAAGCGTGTTTTATATATAAGAAATATTATATATCCTGATATGCCGGGTGAGAAAACTTATTTCTTTTTTTTGCCTGATAGGCCCATCGGTATCATTCTTCAACGCCTCCGGCGTTGGGGAGGTGAGGGTTTCGGTTTACCCTGGATGTAACCATGGACATTGGAATTAGAAACCTCCGGTTTCTTTGCTCACGTTTTTGTGGGGTGTAGGGACTTTAACTATTGATGTTACAAAGGACA
>CAZJQN010000007.1:0-49206 GCA_964548125.1 uncultured Bacteroidales bacterium
GACAACAAATAATTTATGGGTTGTCGGGTTGTCATTGTTGTCGGGTTGTCAGGTTATTGTAGCGCTGTCAAAATTGTCTTGGTTGTCAGGCAGTTGCTAATAATGAAAACAATGACAACCATGAGAACAATGACAACTGTATTTTTAACGCTCCGTGGCCATCTTTGACCATCAGTGATTGCAACTAAAAACACCCTGGTCACACTTTCAATTCATCAAAGGCCTATGGGAAATAGCGAAAAACTACCAGCAAAAAACGAAATCCTCCCCATCCTGATACATAATTGTATTGAAATACATATCTTTGATACACCTATACAGTAAGCAATATGAAAACATTCCTGAAAATGCTGCTGGCCACCATCGTCGGAGGCCTTATTGTTTTTCTGCTTGTATTCTTTACCTTCATGGGGATTCTGGGAATCATTGCCTCCTCTTCCCGGCAACCGGTGCAGGTTAAACCCAATACAGTTCTTCATCTCAAACTCAATCAGGCCATAACCGACCGGAGCTCGAAAAATCCTTTTGAAGGGTTTTCCTTCCCCGATTTCAAACCCACGCCGGCTCTCGGACTTAATGATATACTGGCCTCCATCAAAAAAGCAAAAGATGACCCCAACATAAAAGGCATTCTCCTCGATCTGACCGTAATTCCTGCCGGCAATTCAACCGTCGACGAAATCCGCGAAGCTCTCATCGATTTTAAAACCTCTGGCAAGTTCATCATCAGTTATGCTGATTCATACTTGCAAAAATCCTATTATCTGGCATCATCTGCTGATAAAGTGTACCTCAACCCGGCAGGAAATCTGCTCTTTGTCGGTCTTCGCGCCGAAGTAATGTTTTATAAAAACATGCTGGAGAAAATCGGCGTGGAACCTCAGATCATACGGCACGGAAAGTTCAAAAGTGCCGTAGAACCTTTTATGCTTGATAAAATGAGTAAGGAAAACCGGGAACAGCTTTCTGTTTTTCTGAACTCGGTATGGCAGCATATGCTGGAAAAAATATCAGAGGCGCGCCACGTGCCGGTAGAAGAACTGAATGCCATGGCTGATGGTTTAAAGCTCCGCACAGCCCAGGACGCTCTTCAGTTAAAAATGGTCGACAGCCTCCTTTACCGCGACCAGCTTCTGCTCCTGCTCGACAGCCTCTCAGGCAAAAAAATTGTCGGTAAACCGGAATTGCTGTCCATTACCTCTTACATAAAAACACCTGCCGTGAAACCTCCCAAATTCGTGCGGGAAAAAATTGCCGTTGTGTATGCCTCGGGAGAAGTTATTTCCGGCGAAGCCCAGGAAGGTTCAGTAGGTTCCGATAGAATCTCGGAAGCTATCCGCAAGGCCCGGAAAGATTCATTAATAAAGGCCATTGTATTCCGTGTCAATTCACCCGGGGGGAGCGCCCTGGCCTCCGAAGTAATCTGGAGAGAGGTAAAGCTGGCTTCAGAAACCAAGCCCGTAGTGGTATCCATGGGTGACGTAGCCGCTTCAGGAGGATATTACATTGCCTGCCCGGCCGGAACTATTGTAGCCAATCCTACCACCATCACCGGATCTATAGGCGTGTTCGGCCTTCTGATGAACGCTAAACCTCTGCTGGAAAAGAAAATTGGAATAACCACTGATGTTGCCCGAACCAACAACTACAGCGATTTTGGCTCGTTTTACCGCCCTCTCTCTGAAGCGGAAAAAGAAGCCCTTCAGACCGAGATTGAATTCATTTACTCCACATTTGTCAGCCATGTAGCCGAAGGCCGAAAGATGAAGTACGAAGCAGTCGATTCTATTGGCCAGGGAAGAATCTGGAGCGGCCTTTCCGCAATCAAGCTCGGATTGATTGATGAACTGGGAGGTCTCGAAAAGGCCGTCCAGCTGGCTGCCCGGCAGGCAAATCTCAGCGAATACCGTGTGGTAAACCTGCCCGAACTGGAAGATCCATTTACACAATTTATGAAAATGCTTTCGGAAAATACCACTGCTAAAGTTCTTGAAAAGAGATTGGGCGATTCCTGGCCATTTATCAGAGACTTGAATCAGATCCTGTCCATGCAGGGAGTTCTTGCCCGATTGCCTTTCAGTATAATGGTTTACTAATAACTACCTGCCGAAACGGTTCTCTATTACACACATAACCAATTACTGCCACGAATAAGTCCCGGCCTATGCTCCGGCACCTGAGAAAATACCTTCTTCCCTTTGCCCTGATTTATGGTATTGTTGTCAGAATTAGAAATTTTCTGTACGACATGGAAATTTTCCGTTCCGTCGAATTTGACATCCCCGTTATCGGCGTTGGTAATATCACCGTCGGTGGCACCGGAAAAACACCCCATGTAGAATACCTTGTCAGGTTTCTTAAAAAACAATACCAGACTGCCGTACTTAGTAGAGGCTACAGACGTCTTTCGGGTGGCTTTGTTCCGGCTTCTCCCGATGTAACCGCCTCCCAGATAGGAGATGAACCGCTTCAGATCTACAGAAAATTCCCTGAGATTGATCTTGCCGTTGATGCCAACCGGATCAGAGGAATCCAACTTCTGTTGGAAAAAAACCCCTCCCTGGAAGTTATCATTCTTGATGATGCCTTTCAGCACCGGAAGGTTAAACCCGGGCTAATGATCTTGCTGATAGACCATAACAGGATGATTACCGATGATCTTCTTTTGCCGGCTGGAAACCTGCGCGAACCGATCTCGGGAATTCAACGCGCTCATATTATTATTGTTACTAAGTGTCCTCCTGACATAAAGCCTGTCGACTGCAGAATCATTGAATCAAAACTCCGCCCGTTAACCCATCAGAAGATCTTCTTCTCTTTTCTCCGTTACGGCGATCTGCTCCCTGTTTACGAAAATGCCGCCCCTTCGATGTCTCCTGAAAAGTTCAAAGAAAAAAACGCACATGTTTTTCTTGTCTCAGGAATAGCCAACCCGGCACCTTTTGAAAACTTCATGGAACAATATGCAACCAGGCTTACCCGCTTTGTGTTCCCTGACCATCACCGGTATTCACCCCGTGATCTCATAAGGATTTTCAAAGCATATGACCAGTCTGACGTACCGGAGAAATATATTGTTACCACCGAAAAAGATGCCATGCGCCTGCAGGAACTGAACGATATTGACGACGACATCCGGAAGCGCTTTTATTACCTTCCTGTTGAAGTCCGGTTTTCTGAAGAAGAGGAAAGGTTGTTCCAGAAAGAAATAACCGGTTTCATTCACCGTATGCAGCAGAGCCGTATTATCAGCACCTACCGTAAATAAAAACCCTGCCAGGCTTTATTTTCTGCCGGGAATATACAATACGCAGGCTTTTTTGTATTCTTCCCTCCGGCCCTGCATATCCCACCGGCGTATCAGAAGAATGTAAATGCCGTTGTAGCAAATATTTCCGCTGTCGTTGGTTCCGTCCCAGAAAATCCGGGAAAAAGTTCCTGCCAGCCTTCCGTCTGCCAGATGGCGAACCAGACGGCCCGATAAATCAAATATCCTCGCATCGATTACCCACCCGGGATGTTCATCGGTAAAACTTATTTCCAGTAAGTCGTTTATCCCGTCATTGTCAGGTGAAAAAACTTCAGGCGAAACCGAAATTCTTTCTCCTCCTTTTAACGGCTCAGTATATTGGGAATTCCTTCGGCCCGGCGTAGCATAGCCTTCCAGCGATGAAGCCGAATGCCAGCTCAAGGGATCATCCGATGGCGCTGACGGATGAACCCTCTCAAGCGCCACACCTTTCGGATTGTGCAATAAGGCAAACTGCATATCGTCCGACCAGGAAACAGCATCAATCACCTCCATCCCTATGTCAAGAAGAGCCATCCTACCACCTTCGTCGTTTAATACAGGCAGACTTTCCATTTCTACACACGACCAGGGAAAAGGTAATTGGTAAGCAGAAGCCAGCTTTCTGCAGTCCCGGCAAAGTACCAGATAATCATCCGGAAAAATCAACCGTGGTGAAGAAAAGACTACTTTTTTCGACTGGATTTCTTCCGTTCCCCGGAGATAAATTGCAAGGTACAGTTTCGACAGATCAAAAGGTCTGGACGAATTGTTATACAGCTCAACATACTCTGTTGACGAATCGTCAGGATGATACATGATTTCGTTAATAATAATATCTCCGGCAGACGGATCTGTTGCCATGGCAAAACGAACCGAGCGATCAAGCAAAGCACGATTGCCTGCACAATCACATACATTTCGGCTCACCCTCAGTTCATAGATTGTTCCTGCCTGCACCGGTTTATCAAAAAACAAGCTTACTGCAGCACTTTTAGGCCATGCCTGAAAAACTTTTAATGGAAATGCCATCTGACTGGATGCACTGTATTGTTTGGGAGCTGATGCCGAGGCACTGTCAACCGGTTCGGAAAATACAAGTTCAATATGTTGTGAATCCGTAATAAAGGCATACAACGGCACAGGCGCTTCCCGGTCGGGATTCAAAGCCGAAACGGAATTCCGATAACCCGGTGTTCCTCCGTAAGGACTTTTTGAAGCAGTCCAATTGGAAATACCAGCACAGGGATTCCGGATATCCATTATTTCCAATGACCATCCCCCGTCTTTCTTATATGAGTCCTGATACCAGCGGTCGGAATATTCCACAGCATCGATCCACTCTCCTGCCGCATTTCTCAAAACAATCCGGGTACCTGTATTGGTAAGAACTGTCGCTGACGAGAATACCGGAGCAACCTGAATACTGTCACCAAACAAATGTGCCGCATTATTATGCGTCAGAAGCAGATATGTACCGGACTCTAACCTGTATCCGCTTAAATCGTAGCTGGTACTGCCTGTTTCTATTTTCCAGCCTGTGAGATCAGCTGAATAGGGAGAAGCATTGTAAAGTTCAATATATTCATAATCGGGCAACTCAATCGGTGGAGAAGGATCGGCCATGATTTCTGTAATCAGAACATCGAATCGGCGAAAATGATGGTATCGGGCAATGACTACTGCTCCGCTTTTATTTCCGGCTCTGTCAGTAACATTTTCCATTCTGATCTCTACCGTATCTCCGTCAGGAAGTTCCTCTTCAAAACTAAGTATAACGGCATCAGGGGCTGAACAGGCATTTACCCTGGCTTTCACAACCTGCCCTCTGTATTCGAATAATGCACTCATACTATCAGTGGACACCAGATTCTCAGAGAACTGTACCCGTACCTCCCGGGAGGAAATTATCCTGTACCCTGCAACAGAAGGAGGAACTGTATCGGTAATAATTCGGCCGCTAATCTGCAGATCATCAGCCCAGAAAAGGCGGTCCTTTGTGGCTGTATAAACAAAGCAAAAACCGGTATGCCAGGCATTCAGAAATTCTGCATCGAACGTACCACCCAGTGACAGACTGGCACCTGAACCTCCGGTAGTATCAACATAAATATCCCAGAAGCCTTCAACAGAACGCTTTATTTGAATGCGCAGCGACTTTGCCGTACCAATAAACTTTTCCCAGTTAAAGCCTGTGTTGAAAATATCAAGGTAGGTCCCGTTTCTTAGTTTATAGAGATGCAGGCAATCGTCATTTCCGGTGAAATTTACCCCCACCATGTAACCGTTAACTTTTCCGCCCGGCAACATGGAAACGGCAGAATTATCCGCATAAAGGAACCATCCCCACCGGTTTGACGAAGAAGGAGCATATCCATGCCTGATCCGGCAGGAAAATCTCATCTCTCCTGAATCAGGAACAAAATCGGGAAGGAAATGGCTGACAGCATCCGACCCCGATTCGGGATTATCATAATTATGGTGCAGAGAAAAAAGACCTGAAATAGCTTCGGCACTGTCGGCACTCCAGCGACCAGGCATGTTTTCCAGCCATCCTGTGAGATTACCTTCCTCAAAATCGGCAGAAAACTGGGCAAAACCAGTACTAACCCGGAGTAGAAAGAACAGGAAAAGACACTTCTTCATATACTTTTTCTGTTTATACTTAATTATGCCTGTTTCTCGCATCTTTATCATTGGTTTACCAATGTTTTTTATATCTTTACGCCTCTCATGTTATAAAACATATTTCTATGAAAGTTGCTGTTGTTGGTGTTAGCGGAGCTGTGGGCCAGGAATTCCTGAAGGTACTTGAACAACGGAATTTTCCGCTTGATGAAATTGTACTGTTTGGATCGGCCAGAAGTGCAGGCCAGACGTATTTCTTCAGGGGGAAGCCTGTTGCAGTGAAGGAACTGAAACACAACGATGATTTCAAAGGAATTGATATTGCTCTGGTATCAGCCGGTGCAGGAGTATCCAGAGAATTTGCCCCAACCATTACCAAATTCGGAACCGTAATGATTGACAATTCCAGCGCTTTCCGCATGGATGATGATGTTCCGCTGGTTGTGCCAGAGGTAAATCCTGAAGACTGCAAAAACCGGCCCAGAAATATTATTGCCAATCCCAACTGCTCCACCATCATTATGGTAGTGGCCCTGAAACCCCTTCACGATATTTCGCATATAAAAAGGATTCATGTAGCTACCTACCAGGCGGCCAGTGGCGCCGGTGCACAGGCCATGGCAGAGCTGTTGGAGCAAACCAGGCAGGTGTTAAACAATGAACCGGTACACGTTGAAAAATTCAAATACCAGCTGGCATTCAACCTCATCCCTCAGATCGATGTTTTCCTTGATAATGGTTACACCAAGGAAGAAATGAAAATGTATCACGAGACAAGGAAGATGATGCACGCTGAAATCGAAGTAAGTGCCACTACAATCAGGGTTCCTGTGCTGAGAAGCCATTCTGAAGCAGTGTGGGTGGAAACAGAAAAGGAAATCAGTCTTTCTGAAGCCAGAGAGGCATTCAGGAAAGCTGAAGGAGTTATTCTTCAGGATGATCCTTCTACCTTTATCTATCCAATGCCCTGGTTTACATCCGATAAGGATGAAGTATTTGTAGGCAGGCTGCGGAAAGACATTTCCCGTCCAAACGCCCTTACATTCTGGTGCGTAGGCGACCAACTCCGAAAAGGCGCTGCTCTGAATGCCGTTCAGATTGCCGAATACCTGGTGAAAAACAGGCTTCTGTAGAAGATCTTCCCGTATCTTCTATACTCCTTCCTATTCCGGTGTTTCAATGTCAGGATACAGAAAGTTGTCGTAAGGATATCTTTTGCGGTGTATTTCCTTTACTTCCTGGTATAGCAATTCCCTGAGCGTTTCGATATTTTGTTTCTTCAAGGCCGAGATAAAAACCGCCGGAGCATTTTCTCTGGCAATCCACATTCTCTGAAGATTTTCCATTGATTGTCCGGTCGGTTCTTGCGTGTTAACAGCAGTACCAGCCAGCTCTTCAGGTTTATAGGCATCAATCTTGTTGAAAACCATGATCATTTTCTTGTCACCGGCTTGTATCTCCCGCAGGGTTTCCTGTACGATGGCAATTTGCTCCTCATAGCCAGGATGCGATAAATCCACCACATGCAGAAGAATATCCGATTCGCGCACTTCATCCAGTGTCGATTTAAAGCTTTCAACCAGGGAGTGCGGCAGTTTGCGGATAAAGCCAACGGTATCAGACAGCAGAAACGGAAGATTTTTAATTACCACCTTTCTTACCGTAGGGTCGAGGGTAGCAAACAATTTGTTCTCGGCAAAGACATCGGCTTTGGCCAGAAGGTTCATCAGGGTTGATTTACCGACATTGGTATAACCAACCAGGGAGACACGCACCAGGCGGCCCCGGTTTTTCCGTTGAGTAGCCATTTGCCGGTCAATGCGCTTCAGTTCTTCTTTTAAATTTGCAATCCGGTTTCGGATAGCCCGGCGGTCTGTTTCAATTTCCTTTTCACCAGGTCCCCTGAGTCCTATTCCACCCCGCTGACGTTCCAGATGTGTCCACATCCTGGCAAGCCGTGGCAGAAGATATTCATACTGGGCCAGTTCAACCTGGGCTTTGGCATATGCAGTATGTGCCCTCTGGGCAAATATGTCAAGAATTAAATTGGTACGATCGAGAACTTTTCTGCTCAGTTCCCTGTCAAGATTACGCAGCTGGGTTGGTGAAAGTTCATCATCAAAAACCACCAGATCAACCTGGTGAAGATCAATGTATGCACGAATTTCATTCACTTTCCCCTGCCCGATGAAGGTGCGGGGATTCGGAGCTTCCATTCGTTGAATAAACTTCTTTACCGCCCTGGCTCCTGCTGTTTCTACAAGAAAGGCAAGCTCCTCAAGATAATCTGCCACTATCTCCTCTTCCTGCCATGGGAAGGCTACTCCTACAAGCACAGCTCGTTCTACCTTCCGCGCAGTAATATAATAATTCCCCATTATTTAACAGAATAAGAAAAGCCCGGCTCAAATAGTCCGGCTAAAATTTGCGGTTCAAAGATACAATCGGCAGTAAAATTTACTTGATCAGATGCCGGTTGCGGTACACTACGTCCCGTACTGCATTAGACAGTGTTTCCGTGCACCTTCCGATCATTTCAATGTCGGTGGGGAAGGGAACCGGTTTGGTTTGAATTTTCTTCAACTGTTCTTCCGAAAGAGCTTTCACGTCTCCTATCGCTCTGGCAGAACTAAAAGTAAATCGAGATTCTGCTCCTATCGGTTCTTTCTTCAAAAGCCTTCTGTCAGGATTGAGCATCATAAATTCCACTTCTCCCCGCAGGCTGACACTCTTTTCCTGAATGCTCTCAATAAAACTGCAACTGATGGTTTTGGTCTTTTTTACTTTTATGTCATTCCCTGCCGAATCCTTCATCACATTGCCCCGTGCATCAAGCACATACTGAAACCCGTCATCCACTTCCTTAGTAACATGCTGGTCTTTTTCAGTAACCCGGTCAGGAGATATGTCAATGGACAGCAAATTCACCTGGATAAGGTAATCAAAATCAATGCTCTGATCCCTATCAGTAAGATAATATTCCACCCATTCCTGCCGCAGATAATCAGTATTGAAACTCAAAACATTACCGATGAAATCGGGGGGCAAACGGAACTGTGTGCGGTTTTCAATTTCTATTAGTGCTCTGGTAATGCCTTTCCGGCGGGCTTCCACTATCATCTGGTCCAGGTCGGGATAAGCTCCTCCGCTGTAATCCCTCGCCTTGTTGAGCTGATACCAGGCAGTACGAAATGCTTCTTTGGTGTTTTCATCCATTAGCCGTTTACCGTTATTGTAAAAATACTCTGCTGCACTCTTTTTTGCATAGATCATCTCCGCATCGTAATCCCTGAAAGAAAGGGAAACCGTGCGCCCGTCAAAATGAAGAGGATTCACTGGCCGTACTCTTTCCTGTCTGTATTTGAGAGCAGAATACAGACTAAACATCTCGTCATAATTGTTTGGGTTGCCTTCTTCCTTCAGATATTTTATGCGTGAAAGATCCCGTTCATTTGCCAGCCGGTATGCCTGGTCAAGCTGCCGTGCACTCTCTTCGTCACCAGGATCCTTAATGAGGCTTTTGACACAGCGGTCAATAACTTCATCATAGCGCTGCTGGGTTAGAAGTTTTTTCCGACTTGCACATGAGGTAAATACCAGGATCATAATGAGCAGGGTAGCCAATCGGTTCATAAGGATACGTTTAAAATTTTCATAAAAATACGAATATTATCTAGATGTAAAACCTGATAAAAAACAACAGGCAGGAAAACGTTCCTGCCTGCCGGTTTATTTATTAAAATTTGTTACTGCAAAACGAATACAATAGGGAAGGTAAACTGAACCTTTACCGGTTTACCTCTTTGTTTTCCAGGGGTCCATTTTGGACTTGACATTACCACCCTGAGAGCTTCCTTATCGAGTGCCGGATCAACACCTTTTACCACCTTGGCATCAACAACCTCTCCCTTTGAGTTTACGGCAAACTGAACAAATACACGCCCCTGAATCCCGTTCTCAGCAGCTACTGCAGGATACTGAAGGTTTTTCTGGATCCATTCCCTGAAACCTTCCTGTCCTTTTCCCATGAAGCTGGGCATTTCTTCCACGATAAAAAAGACTTCTTCTTCGGCTGCTTCTTCCTCCGGCTGATCAACATAATCCTTAATCTGGAAAGAAGCATTCTGATCTACATCCGAATCTTCAATCTTCAGCTCATCATCAATATTTACATCGTCGTTCACAATGTTGAGCACCTCGGTTACTTTTGGTGGCGGGGGTTGTTCAACAGGCTGCTGTTCCTGACGTGTAACAGGTATAATCTCTTGCTCAACAGCTTGCTGTTCAACCTGATATACTGATTTGGCATTCGAAGGCTTGGTGGTCCATTCGAAAGCAACCAGCATCAATCCGAGTGTTATAACCAACCCCAGCTGAAAGAAGATACCTTTCTGCTTTTCAAGGTTTGCTTTATCCGATTTCTTAACTTCCATGGTATTTAGAAATTGAGGCTGTAAAGTTAATATTTTTTTACTGTTTTTGATTCTCCTTCTATCAATTTTTAAGAAGAAATGTTACCGGGATGGTAAATTTGACACTAACCTTGTTTATTCCCTGCATTCCGGGTGTCCATCGGGGCGATGAAAGCACTGTTCGCAAAGCTTCGGCATCCAGCAACGGATCTACCCCCTTGATAATTCTGGCCTTCGAAACCTGTCCCTCTTTGTTCACAATAAATTCCACATATACGGTTCCCTGAAGATTCAGTTCAATGGCCTCTTTGGGATATGTTATATTCTTCTGAACCCATTTCCAGAAGCCCGTTATTCCCTCTCCCTGAAAGTCAGGAGGAAACTGGGGATTTACGAATGGCTCATCAGCAGGAGGTTCTGGTGTTTCCGGTATCTGAATTTTGAAGGAAGCATTTTCACCAATAGTTGTGTTGTCAAAAATCGGTAAATCTTCCGGCAGGATGGTATGGTCCGGCACCAGATCAAGAATAACCGGCACCTCCGGCGGCAGAACGGCCGATTCTTGCATAGGAATAGAAGGAGGCAATTCCGTTACATCAGAAATTAAGCAAGAAGACTGGTACATTGAAGGACTTGATTTTATCTCCCGGTTCCACTCAAAAGCAACAAGAACAAGCGCCAAAGCAATGACGCAACCAATCTGGAAGAAGATTGGCCGGCTCTTTTCCAGGTCGGCACGGAAGGATTTTTTCGGTTCCATAGTCTTTCATTTTTTAGGTTATTCCTTCCCGACTATTCCACCTTTTACTTGAATAAACGGAAATACAGGGGGTCTTATTGCTAAAAAAGCCGTTTGCAGGTAAGAAAAAATGTGTTAAATTTGCAGCGCATCAGTTGATGGGTTTTAATTAAAAACTGCTGAAAATCAACAAGATGCCATTAAGGTTCTTTCACGGGGAATTAGCTCAGCTGGCTAGAGCGTTTGCATGGCATGCAAAAGGTCATGGGTTCGACTCCCATATTCTCCACATCAGGGTATCAGTCATGGCTGATACCTTTTTTGTTTTCTTTCTCTTTATTTCATTTGTTTCCCTTTTATTATTTTCGGACTGATTTTTGTTCTGTGGGCACATACATACAAAAACTTATAGAGCAAGGGGAAAGTCAGCATCTTGATTTCAAATTTGAGATCAGTGATTCCCGTAAAATTGCCCGGACGTTATGTGCCTTTGCCAATACAGACGGGGGTATTCTCCTGATCGGAGTCAAGGACAATGGCCGGATAGCCGGCGTACGCACAGATGAAGAGTATTATATGGCCGAAGCAGCTGCCCAGATGTACTGCCGGCCGGAGGTTCCTTTCATAACGGAAAAATGGACAATTGAGGGAAAAACGGTACTTGAAATCCGTATACCTCCCGGAACTGAAAAACCTTACTATGCCCTCACCGATGAAGGAAAATGGCGCGCTTATCTTCGCGTTAAGGATCAGAATATTCTAGCAAATCCAGTCTGGGTAAAAGTGTGGAAAAGAAAATCCAGCCCGAAGGGAATCATCATTCGCTATTCGGCTGAAGAAAAAATGCTCTTGTCGTACCTGAATGAAAATAAGTATATTACTCTGTCAAAATTCACCCGCATTGCCCGTTTGAGAAGATTTGAGGCAGAAAATATCCTTGCCAACCTTATCATTTCAGAAATACTTGATATTGAACAAACCGAAAAACAAACCCATTTCTTTCTGAAACCTTTATAGCCCTATCCGAAATTTATCTTCACGGTACAGCCTGAAAATTTTTTATTCCTTTACTCGAGTTTTGTCAGTACAGTATATCCTGTAAGCCTGCCTTTTGCATCGTAAGTCTCAGATTTCACCAGTCCTGTATTTTTACTGTAATACTCTACCCCGTGTGCACGCACAGTAAAAAGCATTTTTGCCTCACTGTCATACGAAATTTTTACGCATTCAAATGTTCCGGCCGGAGTGGAAACAGATTCAATTGCCTCCACTTTGCGGTTACTGATTTTTGTTGTCATCTGCATAATCTGCATTCCATTTTCATTCACAATTCTTACTGACAAAACCCCTCCCTTCAGCATTTCTCCTGGCTTGGGATTTGCCGGAAGATCAAGCTGATCGCCGCTTACTTCCATTTTCATGTTTTCAAAGCCTGCCATAGACTCTCCGTTCATATAGTTCTTCATATCAATG
Organism: uncultured Bacteroidales bacterium; assembly: GCA_964548125.1. Lineage (GTDB taxonomy): Bacteria > Bacteroidota > Bacteroidia > Bacteroidales > JAAYUG01 > JAAYUG01. The sequence continues at coordinate 12,542 of CAZJQN010000007.1, forward strand.
GTTACCAGTCCGTTGATACACTTAATAGTGTATTCATTGGAATAAGCCTGCTCACCTTTTTTTCTGGGAGGAAATTCATTCCGGGCCGTAACTTCCATTCCCCCGGGAATTTCTTTGCTGCTCACGATTACCGTTTTTGAAGTACCGGTTTCCTTTCCCTTGGCATCATAATGAGTCATTTCCAGAACGGTACCTGTTTTAACAGGATAATACAACTCACAGGGCTGGGCTTTCAGCCTGCCCGGAGTAAAAGCTCCGGCTAAAATTGTCAGAAACAAAAAATAAGTTTTCATACGATTACGTTTTTTATCAAAGGTAAAGGATAATCCAAACCTCCACTTTGTTTCGGACCCTGTTTTTTATGAAAGAAATTGTACTTTTGACCAACGGGCCTGATTTCGTATCTGACAGAATAAATTTAATCAATACATAAATACATCCCCAACCATGAAAAAACAAATATTTCTACCAGCAGGAATTCTGATGATAGCGCTGATTTTCCATTTTCGGTTGATAGCACAGCCGATTCCCGTGGCATCGACCCTTACTGATGTTACTGTTTTCCTGAACGGAGCGCAGGTTTCAAGGGAGGGAAATGTTTCGCTCGAGCCCGGCACCCAGGAAATACTATTCAGCGGTCTTCCGGCCGATATAAATGCACAAAGCGTCCAGGTTCAGGGTACGGGAAACTTTACCATACTTTCGGTGACCTATAGGATCAACTACCTGAAAAGCCCGGAAGAAAGCAAACAAATAAAGGCCCTGAAGGATTCTCTTCAGCTTTTGCAGAATATGATGAATCTGAAAAAATCAGCCTTGACTGTCTGTGATGAAGAAGAAGCTTTTCTGAAAGCTAACCGCTCCATTGGTGGGACCAATACCGGAGTGAATATTACCGATCTGAAAGCTGCTGACGAATTTATCCGTTCACGGTTTGCGGAAACCGGCCGCCTTCGCATCAGTCTTTCGAAGGAAATCACAGATCTTAACGAACAGATTACCCGTATTTCAAACCAGTTGAATCATCTCAGCAACCAGAATAAGCCCACCGGCGAAGTAGGGGTAAAAATCATGTGCCCGTCAAAAACTAAGGCTTCTCTCCGTCTCAGTTACCTTGTAAGTAATGCGTCATGGACTCCTGAGTATGATCTGAGAGCCGAAGATGCCTCAAAGCCGGTTGAGCTGGTATATAAAGGATCCATTGCACAGAACACCGGCGAAGACTGGAATAATGTCCATCTTACCCTGTCAACAGGAAATCCTTCGCTTGGCGGAACCAAACCGGAACTTACCACCTGGTTTCTTGATTTTTATTATCCCCAGCCGGCCAGGGTTCTTAAATCAGCCAAAACTGCTGTAGCTCCCGAAGCAGCCGAAATGGACGAGGTGGCAGTCACGGGATACGGAATAAAGAACAAATTGGCTGTCGCAGAGCCAGCTGCAACTGGGGCATCGTTCACCGCCATTTCAGAAAACCAGACTATGTTTTTATACTCTATTCGTCTTCCTGCGACTGTTCCTTCTGACGGAAAACCTCAGCAGGTTGAAATCAGAAAAGAAAAACCGGAAGCTGTGTTTATTCATTATGCTGCACCCAAACTCGATCCTGATGCATTTCTGGTAGCCAGAATTACGGGGTGGGAAAAGCTGAATCTTCTTCCCGGTAATGCCAACGTTTTCTTTGAAGGAACCTATACCGGACAATCCTACCTCAATCCCGGCGCTATGGGCGATACTCTGGATGTTTCCCTGGGCCGTGACAAGGGAATCAACCTCCGCCGCGAACGTATTAAAGAATTTACCAGCCGCCAGTCTCTGGGAAGTTCCCGGAAAGATGTCCGGGGGTTTGAGATCACCGTGCGCAATAACAAGAAAGTTCCCGTTAACCTCACTCTCCAGGATCAGATTCCTGTACCAGTCAATAAAGACATTTCGGTTGATCCGGTTGAAATTTCAGGAGGAATTTTGGAAAAGCAAACCGGAAAAATTACATGGAATTTGAAGCTGGCTCCCACCGAATCAAAAACATTGCGACTGGTATATGAAGTTAAATACCCGAAAGAACGCCAGGTCATCCTGGAATAGGCCTGTCCGGACCATATCTTGCTCGATACGAATCCTTTAGCGGTATTTCTGCCGATACATCATTCCTGTTTTAGTGCCGCATTCAGATGAACAGAAAATCTTGAAAGGAAAGTGCAGGATATTCGTTGATCTCGCAAAATTATGTTATAAAGGCATTAGGATTTTTTTAAATTATTTGTACTTTCAACTTTCAGGAAGAAACCGTTATTTATTGAACTATATACGTTGGAAAAAGTCTTCGTAAGTTTCTCAATGACAGAGGATACATCTTCTGCTGCAGGGAAATACAGGGTGTTCTTTTTCAAAGGACTATCCATATTTTTTCTGGCATTTTCTGTTTTTAATAGTAATTATGCCCAGGAGTCCTCTGTTCATTCTTACCCTGCTGTTCGTTCAGTTAGCCCAATTACTTTGGATGGAAAAGATAATGACGTAGTATGGAATCAGGCTCTATGGGCTAATGAATTCACACAATACGAACCGTATGAAGGCCGGCAACCCAGCAGGCAGACTGCTTTTAAAATTGCCTATGATGATAACAACATTTACGCTCTAATCCGTTGTTTTGACCAGCCCGACAGTATTCAGACCCGCCTTACCCGCAAGGATGATATGGACGGAGACCTTACGGCTATACAGATTGACAGTTATTTTGATCATCGGACAGCTTTTGTTTTTATGGTCAGTGCTGCCGGCGTAAAGACGGATTATATTATCAGTGAGGATGGACAAAAGGAAGATTACACCTGGGATCCTATCTGGTATGTAAAAACCACCGTTGATTCAGAAGGCTGGATGGCAGAAATAAGAATTCCTCTCAGTCAGCTTCGTTTCGGACCACAAAGCGAACAAGTCTGGGGTCTTCAGGTTGTCAGGTATTTGTACCGCAAACAGGAACTTTCCCTCTGGCAACCCATACCGCGTGACGCCTCAGGATGGGTAAGGCGCTTCGGCAGGCTGGAAGGAATACATCATATAAAACCGCGCCGGCAGATTGAAATAGCGCCATACTTTGTCGCATCGGCCGAGACTTACCCGGCTGAAAAAAATAATCCGTTTTCAAAAGGAAAAGATTACAGAAGCAAATTTGGAATCGACGGTAAAATCGGCCTGACAAACAACATTATTATGGACCTGACCATTAATCCCGATTTTGGTCAGGTAGAAGCCGACCCTTCAGAAGTTAACCTTACAGCTTACGAAACCTATTTTGTTGAAAAAAGACCCTTCTTTATCGAAGGAAAAAATATTTTTGATTTTCCCGTTATCGCCGATGAAGGAAGCTCTTCCGAAGAGAATCTTTTTTATAGCAGGCGGATTGGCCGTCCTCCCCAGCGTAAACTGGACCTTTCTTCTGATATGTATGCCTCTGTTCCCGACTATACCAAGATTCTCGGAGCAGCAAAAATTACCGGGAAAACCGCAAATGGCCTGTCTCTGGGAATACTCGAAAGTGTTACCTCGGAGGAATATGCCAAAATCGATTCAGCCGGAATACGAAGAAAAGAACCCGTTGAACCCCTGACAAACTATTTTGTGGCAAGATTACAGAAAGATTCCGACAGGGGAAACCTGATATGGGGAGGTATGTTCACCGCCGTTAACAGAAATACTGATAATCCGGGACTGTCGTTTCTTCCTTCTGCTTCATATTCCGGAGGTGCTGATATTACACGGTATTGGAAAAACAAGGAATACTATATTAAAGGCCGTATTCTCTTCAGTCATATCAAAGGTTCTACTGATGCTATGCTGGGCATTCAGACTTCCTCAACCCACTACTTTCAGAGACCTGATATGGATTATGTCCGATTTGATTCGGCGCGTACCAACCTTGCCGGTATAGCAGGACGTTTTGAAATTGGAAAGGAGGGCGGAGGTCACTGGAGATGGTCAGGTACACTCACCTGGAAATCCCCTGGTTTCGATGTAAATGATGCAGGATATGTGCAAATGACTGACCTGATAGATGAAACAATATGGGTCAGCTACCGTATATGGGAACCTTTTTCATTTTTCAGAAAACTGAGCCTGAATGCCAGTCAGTACTCCGAGTTTGACTTCGGAGTAAATAATGTCGTTAACGGAATCAATTTTAATCTTTCTACACAATTAAAAAATTACTGGAATCTTTACGCTGGCATCACATTGCAGTCCACAACACGAGCCAACTATTTCCTGCGGGGAGGCCCGGCATTTCTTGTCCCTCCTTCTGTTAACTCATGGTTGCAGATTGCTACTGATCAAAGAAAAAAATTCTATGTTTCCTTTCAGAATGTCAACCGTTTTGGAGGAAATAACTGGCTGCGTCAATACGACCTGAACATGGCATTTACCTTCCGACCCTCTGACGTCATATTGGTCTCAGCAGTACCGGCATATACCCTCAACCAGCGTGAACTCCAGTACGTTACACACAAAACCCTTACAACAGGTGACAGGTACGTATTTTCTTCCATTACTCAGCAGATTCTGAAAATGTCTGTTCGCGTCAACCTGAGCTTCACCCCTAACCTGAGTCTTCAGTTCTGGGGACAGCCATTCCTTGCGGCAGTGAACTATAACCGTTTCAAACAAATTGCCGATCCTCTGGCAAAAGAATACTCCAACAGGTTCCGGCTTTACTCCGAACCTTCAGAAATATCCTTTCTCGGCGGGTATTACCTGATAGATGAAAATCGTGACGGAATTACAGATTTTCAGTTTTATAATCCAGATTTCAACCTGAATGAATTTAAATCAAACCTGGTTTTCCGCTGGGAATATACACCCGGATCAACTTTATACCTGGTCTGGTCTCATTACAGGGAATACAATACAGGTTTGGGTAAATGGGATGTGAATGAAAATGCCGGAAACCTTTTCTCGGTTATGCCCCATAACGTCTGGCTGATCAAGTTTTCATACCGTTTCAGAAACTAATGGCAACTCCCTTCATCCGGCCATATTTATTTTCCGGTATTACAAATCTTCTGACAGGCCGAAAACCTCAAAAAAAGACCATAAGAATAATCCGGGTTTTTAAATTGAGTATCATACAGGAAGTCTCCCCGAAGACCAAGAATCATATAAGGTGATATTTGTTTCCTTATAAACAAACGGCTTACAAACATTCTTCTGCTTTTCTGGTATTGGTCTTTTTCAAATGCCCAGGACCAGAAAACCGGATCTCCCTTGGGTGCATAAAAGTTCTCAGCCATCCAGAAACCATTTTCCCATTCCACTCCTGAAGCGGATAAAGCAACCGAAGGGAACACCGCATACCCGTTTTTCATAGGTAACTGAGGAGTTGGAGAAACATCAGAAAAACCAATAGCAGTAAAACCTGCAGTAAATTTCTGCAGGAAAGCATGGTTGGTACTGAAGGATATATAACCGCCTCCTCCATAATGAAACAGGGTTTGTATGGGCAGATGACTGGTATCAATCTGACCTCCCCTGTGTGTTGCGAGAAAGTAAACAGGAAACCGGATTCCCTGCCTGCTCTGGTCTTTAGTACCGGTAAACAATCCTGAATAACCAAAAGTCAGTTGTTCCTGATTATTTTCATATCGTTCCAGAAACCGGTCCCACTGGAGCCATACATCGGAAAAACAGCCAGGCGAAACATAACGTATCTGTAGTCCATCCTCAATCACCTCATTTAGGTTTCGTTCCGTTCCGTAAAGTGCTTCCGGTAGCCCGTGTTCACCGGCTCCCCGGATAGTTCCGGCCATCAGGCTAAACCTGTCGTTAAAATTGGCCTGTAATGAGAATATCGGCAAAACCTTGTTAAATCGTTCCTGCCCGCTGTATTTCAAAACATGCAAACCGCCAATGAATGAAACATGCGGGTCTGCTTTCCATTCAACAACAGGCGTCAGGTGAATTCCTATCAGAGTGTATCCTTTGTAAAGTGGATTAAAGTACTCATTATTTCTGAAAAAGCCAGTAGAATTCAAACGGAAGGTAAGAGATCCGCTGTCAGAAGGAGAAGCAAAATCCCCCTGCTTAAAGAACGGATCAGGTGTCTGGGAGTAACCAAGACAGGGGAGAAAGAGAAAGAGAAAAATAAACGTCCTGTACATCTGCAGAAGCTATTCCAAAGAATGTTAAAAATACTCTTTTTTCAGATTTTTCTGCTTAATTTGCCGGCTGATTTCATTCAAACTAATACCGACAGTTTATTCCATCCATTGTATGATGAAAAAATATGCACTGATTAATAATATCACCGGCTGGGTGATATTTGTCGTTGCAGCAGTTGTGTACCTGCTTACCATGGAACCCACAGCAAGTTTCTGGGATCCGGGTGAATTTATCGCCACGGCTATGAAACAGCAGATCGGGCATCCTCCTGGAGCCCCTTTCTTTATGATCATGGGAAGATTTTTTACCCTGTTCGCCGGGAATGATTTGAGCAAGGTTGCTGTATGCATGAATGCCATGTCAGCCCTGGCAAGTGCATTCACCATATTATTCCTTTTCTGGACCATTACTCATCTGGCAAGAAAGATCCTCATAAAAGAAGAATCTGATCTTTCGGCCGGAAATATCATTGCTATCATGGCTGCCGGGATTGTAGGTTCCCTGGCCTATACCTTCTCCGATTCGTTCTGGTTTTCTGCCGTGGAGGCAGAAGTGTATGCCACTTCATCTCTGTTTACCGCTCTGGTTTTCTGGTTGATGTTAAAATGGGAAGAAGCGGCTGATAAACCGCATTCGCACCGTTGGCTCATTCTGATTGCTTTTCTTATGGGATTATCCATCGGAGTTCACCTTCTCAATCTTCTCGCCATCCCGGCCCTGGTGTTCATCTATTACTTTAAAAAATTCCCTGTTTCGCGCTGGGGTATTGTAAAGGCGGTCGGTGTCAGCATCCTCATTCTTGGATCCATTTTGTATGTTATTATCCCGGGCATCCCCTGGCTTGCGTCCATCTTTGAACTGATTTTTGTCAATGGCTTCGGGCTTCCCTTCAACTCAGGCCTCATATTCTATGTTGTTTTGCTCAGTTCAGTAACAATCTGGCTGGTGTGGCTAACCTATCGGAAAAAGAAGGTGGCGCTAAATACCATACTTACTGGTATGGCAGTTATTTCTCTTGGATATTTTTCCTATGGAATGATTGTCATCCGATCAGCAGCAAATCCCCCGCTGAATGAAAACAACCCTTCTAATGTCTTCTCCCTTCTTTCTTACCTCAACCGCGATCAGTACGGTGATAGGCCTCTCTTTAAAGGACAGTTCTACAATGCCCCTCTGATTAAATCCAAACAGGGAAAGGCCATTTATACGCCCATTGGACGCAAATACGTAAAAACAAGTTACAAACCAAAATACGTCTATGATGAACGCTTTACTACCATATTCCCGCGCATGTACAGCGATGATCCGCGACATATTGAAGCTTACAAGCATTGGGCAGGTGTTAAAGGTAAACCTGTAAGGATTAGCGGCAACGACGGAAAAACCAAAACCGAGTATGTTCCTACTTTTGGCGAAAACCTGAAATTCTTCTGGAGATACCAGTTAGGCTGGATGTACTTCCGTTATTTTATGTGGAATTTTGCCGGCCGCCAGAACGATATTCAGGGAAATCAAGGCTCAGTTATCGGGGAAGGAAACAAACTTTACGGAAACTGGATTTCAGGCATTAAATTTCTGGATGAAGCTCGTCTTGGCCCCCAGGACAATCTGCCTTCATCTCTCGCATCAAACAGAGGAAGAAATACATATTACCTGCTTCCTTTGCTTCTGGGATTAATCGGATTATTATATCATTACCGGAAAAACCCGAAGGATACTGCTGTGGTAGTATGGTTATTTTTCATGACAGGAATCGCTATCGTTCTTTATCTGAATCAAAAACCGCTTGAACCAAGAGAAAGGGATTATTCCTACGCTGGTTCATTTTATGCGTTCGCCATCTGGATTGGGTTAGGGGTACTGGCCCTTTACGAACAACTCCGTAGATTCCTTCCCCTGGTGGCAGGAGCTTCTGTGAGCCTTGCCGTCTGCACCCTGGCTGTACCGGTTATCATGGCTTCGGAAAACTGGGATGATCACGATCGTTCCGGTCGCTATACCGCCCGCGATTTCGCCATCAATTACCTTGAATCGTGCGATTCAAATGCAGTGGTCTTCACCAATGGTGACAATGACACATTCCCTCTCTGGTATGTTCAGGAAGTGGAAGGTGTTAGAACCGACGTCCGTGTAGTGAATCTGAGTTATCTGGGTGCCGACTGGTATATTGACCAGATGAAACGGAAGGTCTATTCTTCAGATCCCCTCCCGATACGCTTTACCAGTGATCAGTTCCGGCAGGGACGAAGAGACATTATCTATATTGTTGAACGCACTCAGGATAAACTTCCCCTGGATGAAGCCCTTTACAACTGGCTTGGCAGCGATGACCCGCGTACTAAAAGCATACCCGGGTATCAGGGGTCTTTCGACTATCTCCCGGCCAAAAATTACACCTTGCCCGTTGATACTGCTGCCATCAGAAGCTCAGGAATTCTCACAAGCCGCGAATTGCCGTCCATGGTATCATCCATCGACATAAAAATCGACAAAGACTATATCACAAAGAGCGACATGATGGTTCTGGATATGCTTGCTACCAGCAACTGGAAAAGACCTCTATACTTTGCCGTTACCGTATCGCGCGACAACTGGCTCGGTCTGGATCCTTACCTCAGGCTCGAAGGGCTTGCTTACCGCATTGTTCCTGTTAAAGGTTCTACAGACATTGCCCGCCCAGGAACCGTTGCCCCCGAAATTATGTATGACAAACTGATGAATAAATTCCGCTGGGGCGGTATCGATAACCCCCATGTTTATCTTGATGAAAATAACCAGAGAATGTTGCTCAATATGCGAAACAATTTTGCCAGGCTCGCCGAATCACTTCTTGCAATAGGGAAAAACGACTCAGCCCGTAAAGTTCTCGACCGCTGCATGGAACTATTTCCCTCTTCCAGAGTACCCCACAACTTCTTCAGCCTGCCTCTCATTGAAATGTTTTACAAAACTAACCAGCCTGACAAAGCCGAATCAATTGTCACTGATCTTCTCAAAACACTCTCGGAGGAACTTCATTACTACTCCCGCCTTAACCAGAAATTCCCCAATGAAGCAGACTACGAACGTAGACTCGATTTCTACCTGATGAGTGAGCTGGATGCCATAACAAGGAAATATGATCAGAAAGAAGTGAATAAAAAAATACAGGAAGAACTAAAGAATGTTTCCATACTCTATGGAATTCCCATTAATTAAGGAATGATAGATACATGGATTCTTAAAGCCGGTATGCATTTATATCCCGGGGCTGTCTGGAAACTTGATCCCGCCCGGAAGGCAATTGCTCTTACGTTTGACGATGGCCCTGAACCAAACGTGACTCCAAAAGTACTCGACATCCTTGCGCAATATTCTCTGCAGGCAACTTTTTTCTGTTTGGGTAATAAAGCCGAAAAATTCCCGTCGCTCGTAAAGCAGATCAGAGAGGAGGGACATGTTATCGGAAATCATTCCTACAGCCACCCAAACGGATTTCTCACCGGGTTGAAAACCTATATCGGAGATGTAAAAAAAGCACATACCATCCTCCAAAGCCCTTTTTTCCGGCCTCCTTATGGCCGTATCAGACCATCGCAGTATACAACTCTCTCTAAAGAATTTAATTTTATATTCTGGAATGTCATGTCGTACGACTTTCATACTGACTTCTCCCCTGAAAAATGCCTGAATCATTGCCTGAAAAATCTCGAAAACGGAGCTGTGTATGTTTTTCACGATACTCCCAAAGCTTCCCGCAATCTTCTGGCATTTCTTCCGCTATTTCTGGATACAATAAAAAGTCAGGGCTACCAGACTGTTGCACTTGGTAATCAGGCAAAATAATGTACTATTATACTACTTTCGGACTTCATATCCGGTCAGAGATAGAATTGCCGGAACTGGGAGAACCGGGCAGAGAAGAAAATCCCGATCTTACTATTTCCTTTAAAGCCATTCCCGATGAAATCCCTGATGCCCTTTACAGAGGAAAAAATTTCCAGATCAGCCCCTCACAGGTATTAATCCGAATTGAACAAGTGGCTCAATATCTGGTCAGAAAAGGTCGTGAAATAGATATTGCTCCCTGCTCCTCAGTAGAAATGGCCCTTGTCAGAGTATTTCTGCTCGGACCTGTCATTGGAATTGCACTTCATCAGATAGGGTTTCTTGTCTTGCACGGTAGTTCTGTCAGATGGAACAACCAGGCTATAATCTTTTCAGGCGCTTCAGGTAGCGGAAAATCCACCATTGCAGGAGCGCTTATCAGCCGGGGTTTCCCTTTCCTGGCAGACGATCTGTGCCCGCTCCGAATGGGAAACACCGGCATACCTATTCTGTTTCCTTCTATTCCTCAGCTGAAACTCATGGAAGATGCCCTGCCGGAACTCGACTTTTCACTCACGTCAGCTGTAAGACTTTCATCCATCACAGACAAATACGGTATATCTTTTGCTGATAAAATTCCTTCAGAGCCGCTTCCCGTCCGGCTGGTTTTTACCCTTCAGTCCGAACCAGCAGAAAAAGATATCCGTATTGAGCCGTTATCAGGAATTGAAAAATTTCATGCCCTGAAAGACAACACCTACCGGTTCCCCCTTTTGCATTATATGAATCTGTCTAGAAAACATTTTGATCTTGCTACAAGCCTGGCTAAACAGGTTGCCGTATACCGGATCATCAGGAACACAGGCATTCCAATTGAAACAATGGCTGATGCTTTGACTACTTTCCTTTCCCGATTATGAACCAGAGCAAAATTTTTCCTGTGTATCTTTGTAGCAGAAATCCTTGACAGGAAAAACCAAAACGTACAGAATGATTATTCAAAAAGGCACATTTTTTCGTCGCAATCCCGACCTGCTGTTTAGTGACATGGACGGCGAAACGGTAATGATGAGCATACAGAATGGAGAATATTACGGCCTGGATGAAGTAGGTTCCCGCATCTGGCAATTGCTCGAAAAACCAGAATCGGCAGAGACACTTACGGAAAAACTCATCGAAGAATATGAAGTTACGCGGGAAACCTGTCTCTCCGATGTTATGGAATTTATGAACATGCTGGCCGAAAAACAACTTATTATCCCTGCTTGATATGCCGGGTAAGAAAGCTCGTCCGTTGGTTGTTAGAATTCTGCAGGTTCCGGTGGATGACTGGATTCTTTTTGCTGAAGCTTCTATCTTGATGTTGCTCTGGAGGTTCGTGACCGCTCTTGCTCCGCTTCGCTGGTACACAAGATGCCTGGGAATACCACAAAAAGATTATGCCGCCATTGAAATGCCTTTTTCTGATAAAGTTGCGCGAATACTCCTGGCTGTGAGAAGAGCTAAAAAATATTCACTTCTTCCTGTAAAATGTCTCACGGAAGCAATCACTGCAAAAAGAATGCTGTTCCGAAGAGGAATCCCTTCAGCCCTGTATCTTGGCGTTTCCCATGAAAAAAACAACAGGAAGCTGAAAGCCCATGCCTGGCTCAGGTATGGGAATCAGGTCATAACTGGCCGGAAAGGATATGAAAAATTCACCGTCGTTTCAGTATTTGTATAACTGGCTAATCTTTCCAGATGATCAGTTCATCCAGCTCCCTCCTGCTTTTCGGAAGCGGATTATGAGCCGGTTTCCCGACAGCTGCAAATGCAATGATTCGGTAGGGTTTTTCTACTTCCAGCAGTTGTGCAAGCTCGTTGGCGGCCATAAGAGGGGCGCTCAGCCAGCAAGCTCCATATCCCATATCAACGGCGGCAAGCAATAAATTCTCGATACACGCGCCGGCACTCTGCAGATCGGGAAAATTTCTCTCCCTGTTAATTTCCTCATGGGACATTTGTACCCCTTTTTCCAGAACCGTTTCATATTCTTCCATCAACAGGACGATGAGCGCAGGAGCATCCCTGAAAAAGGTGGCAAAAAACTCAACCTGCGATTTAATATTATCGGCTGCAAGAGAATCATTTGAAGGAAGAGACTGTATTTTTTCCGAAACAATAGTGGCCATTCTCGTTAGTAAATCCCGTGAAGTAATGATTATAAACTTCCAGGGCTGAAAATTATTGACACTGGGTGCCATCGCGGCAATCCGGACCATTTCCCGTAAATGATCAGGCGGAACGGGTTCATTCCTGAAGCTCCGTACACTGCACCGTTTTTCAACTACTTCCCTGAATTCCATATTGAATTGATTAAGGATTATTTTATGTAAAGATACAAAAAGCCAGTCTTTTATCTTTTGTGTTACGAAGTATCCTATGACAAATACAAAAACCTTCGTTTGGGAATACAAAACTTGCAACACGCAACAACAAACATGAATTAATTGAAACAAAATGTATATATTTAACCGGATAATTATCTACCTGTGTTATCTTCGCTTACAATGGAAGTATCGGACCAGGAACTTGGCATGTTCATCAATACATTGCGCCAGGCTTCCAGCTATGATTTTTCGGAATATTCCGATAAATCACTCCGCAGGAGAATCGCAAAAATTCTGGTGGATCATAAAATGTCGCTTCCGCAATTGCTTCAAACAATAGAACAGGATGAAGGTTTTGCCGAGAAAATTGTTCGCGAGATTACGGTCAACACAACAGAACTCTTCCGCGATCCCCAGGTATGGCATATGCTTCGATACAAAGTACTTCCCCTTTATGCCCATCTTCCCGTAATCAATATATGGGATATTGGATGTTCCACCGGCCAGGAAGTTTATTCCCTGCTCATCCTCCTTAATGAAATGAAATTGTTTGAAAAAACTAACCTTTACGCTACTGATATTAATTCGGAAGTTCTTACTATTGCTTCCAAAGGAGTATACAAGTATCGATTCAATATCAACTACTTAGATAATTTTGACAAGGTAATCAGAGAAAATCCTTTCAATACAAATATCCATTACGACGTTCCCTATGAAAAATATTTTGAAATTGATAAGAACAGGGACCTTATCCGTATGAAACCTTTTCTTACCTCGAAACCCGTATTTCGTAAGCATGATCTTGTTAAGCAGGGCAACATTTGGTTATGTAAATTTGATCTTATTTTCTGTCGCAATGTTATTATCTACTTTAATTTTAACCTCCAAAACAAGGTTTTCAAAACGTTTTATGATTCACTCCAGGAAGCTGGCTGCCTTGTGCTTGGTCTTCATGAAAGTATTCTCGGTCCCTTCTCTTCTCATTTCGAAAAAAAAGATATGGTATACTTTATTAAAAACCATCTACTATAATCCTGTTACTGGCTAAACACTTATCTCTTTCCATCCGATGAGACAGAAATTGGTCAGGAAGGTAAAATCACTTTCTTTCAGAAACCTTACCCTTACTATTTACTCTATATTTGCTGCAATCTGGATCATTCTTACTGCAATTTTTCTGAACTCCCTTAGCCGGCTTGGGGAATTGCAAAAAATTGAACGTTCATTACAGAAGATTGAAAAAAACCTGACCGAAATTTATCTGAAACTGAAAAAGGAAGATAAACCTTCCTTCTCATACGCAACAGGAATTGCAACCCTTAAAAACCAGAACCAGAATACTCTGCCTGACCTTCTGGGTTCGGTTGATAAAATTCTGGCTCTGCCTGAAATACAGGAAGAGATTGCCCGTTTTCCCGCTCTTTCTGAACCATTTAATGAGTTTATTGATTATTATGCTGACTTCCGCGCAGAATTTATAAAAATACTCCCTGATATCATTGAGAGGGATTCATCGGCAACTGCATTGGTAAAAAAACTGGACAGTCTTGAAATTTCTATTATTCAGTTCCTGCCTGATAAAAAAACAACGGCCGATTACCTTAATAATTACTACCATTGGATCACAAAAGGAGATCTTTCAGGACTGGAGAAAATAAATGCATTCCTTTCATCAACATGGTTCATTTCATCATCAGTTCACCTGAACTTAGCGAGAGAATCAGCCATCCTTTTACAAAATTGTAAGGCACTTTTGATAACTGAAAAAAATGCTAGAACTCTCCTTGGCGACTGTTTGGTCGCAGCAAACCTTTTTACCCAGCGTGCAGGTGAAATGGTCAACAGACAAATGCACAGGCTGTATTTCACCGGACTGTTTTCGCTCTTTTTTCTCTTTGTTCTGGTCTTCTGTGTTTTTGCCTATTACAGCAAGATGGTATATTCCTTCAAAAGGAAAATGAGCCGGTATCTTTCAGATCTTAGCGAAGGGCGGATTCCTGAAACCATTGTCCATGAAAAGTCTTCAGATGCAAAAGCAATTTATCAGATCCTCAACTTGTATGCCGAGGATCTGCGGAAGAAAGTCCATTTTGCCAATACGATTGCTGAAGGAAATTACGGTGCGGAATATAAACCGCTGAGTGACCACGACCAACTGGGAAATGCCCTTCTGAATCTCGGAAATAGTCTTAAAAAAGCAGAATTTACCAGGGAAGAATTTGAAAAAGCAGAAAAGAAACGCCGTTGGACCTCGGAAGCTCTTGCACGACTTGCTGAAGTTATCAGATTATCCAGTACCGATGTAACTACCTTATCAGATCAGGTAGTCAAATATATCGTTCGTGAAATAGGGGCAAGCCAGGGAGCACTGTTCTTATCGGATACAGAAAGCGACACAGAACCCTTACTGCATCTTGTGTCAGCTTTTGCCTATAACAGAAAGAAACACTTGAGCCGCACGTTTCGGTTTGGGGAAGGTCTGGTGGGCACTTGTGCCCTTGAAAAAAACAGTATTTACCTCACCGATATCCCGGCTAACTATATTAAGGTAGCTTCCGGACTTGGTGAGTCAAAACCTGGTTGCCTGATGCTTATCCCGTTAATAACAGATAACCATGTTCTGGGAGTTCTGGAAATAGCCTCCCTGAAGGAACCCGAAGCTCATTATTTCGAATTCCTTAAAAAATCAGCCGAAAGTATTGCCTCTGCCATTTCAATGGTTCAGATTAATACCCGTAATAAAATTCTTCTCGAGAAATCACAACAACAGGCCCATGAGTTAGCGGAACAGGACAGAAAAATGCGTGAGAATATTGAGATGCTACAGGTTGCCCAGGAAGAAGCAACCCGTCGTGAACAAGAAATTGCCGGGATTCTCAAAGCGATTAATCAATCATCTCTGGTCCTGGAACTCGATACAGATTCCCGTATTCTTTCAGTAAATGAGCGCTTTTGCCAACTAATCGGAACAAAACCACAACTTGTAACCGGAAAACGATATGCAACTCTGATGAACCTCGATATTACTTCCGAATCATATCAGCAACTATGGAACGACCTTAATTCAGGAAAACCAAGGCATTCCATTGAGTCTATCCGTCTTTCCGGTGGACGGGAAATCTGGTTTAGCATGAACTTTACCCCCCTCACTGATCTCAATCAACAGGTAAACCGGATTTTATGCATTGCATCAGATATCACCGAATCCAAACAGCAGGAAATGGTTCTCCAGGAAAAAACCCGGGAACTTCTCCGCAAAAACCTTGAACTGGAAACCTTATATCAAGCTGTAGACCAATCTCTTATTCGTTGTATCCTCCAGCCAGATGCCACTATTTCGGATGCCAATGAAAACTACCTGAGAACAACAGGATATACAAAAAAAGAAGTGATAGGGAAAAATTACAGGATATTCCTGAGACCGGATGAATTGGAACAGTTTACTAAAATATGGAATGAACTGATGAAAGAAAAATCCTATTCAGGAGTCCTGAAAAGAACCAAACCTACAGGTGAAGATGTTTGGCTCATGTCGGGCTTCACCCCGCTGAAGGATGAAAACGGGAGAATTTATAAAGTGTACTTCCTTGCACAGGATATTACCGAGAAACGGCTTAAATACAAATTGCTGGAAGATGCCAACAGAGAAATTGAACGGTTGAGAAACCTGCTATGGAAAGAAACACGAAAATGAACACCCTTAACGAAATTAGCCTTGTTGACTATCAGAATATTGTTCGTCAGGTCAGAGAACTGACAGGGGTTGATCTGGCTGAGTTTGCAACAGCATCTTTGCGCCATCGGCTTTCTCGCTGTATACAGATCCACAATTTTCGTTTTGCAGATACCCTTATCGCCAGGATCCGTGAAGATCCCGTTTTTGCTGATACTTTTTTTTCAGATCTTATGGTAGAATCTACTGAATACTTCCGTGATCCTGGAATGTGGCTCTTTTTAAGAGAAAATATTATTCCTGAAATCCTCCGGCAAAAAGGGACAATGAAAATCTGGGTGCCTTCCTGTGTTTCGGGAGATGAACTTTACTCCCTCATTATTCTGCTTCATGAAATGGAAGTCCTGAACAATGTCAGGATACAGGCCACCTGCCCGAGCAAAAGAAATCTCGAGCATATCCTCACAGGTATCACCCGGCGCGACAAAATTCTTTCAGGTACTGAAAATTATCTTCTTGCAGGTGGCCAAACCCAGCTCACTGATTACTTTACCAGCAAGGGAATCCTGTACTACAAAACCCTTCCACTGGACAGTTTTGTAGAATTTAATATCTCCTTTTTACCAGCCGATAAAAAACATTCAGTCTTGTTTGATATGATACTTTTTAGAAACCAGATGCTATATTACGGAAAGCATCTTCAAAACTATACTCTTTCTCTCCTCTATCAGAATTTGCATCAGGGTGGGATTCTCGTTGTCGGAAATAAAGAACAAATTGATCTTTCCTATTTTGCTGAAAACTACCTGATTGTTAATGAAGAAGAAAAAATATACCGAAAAAAATGAAGAATGATTAAAGCGCTTATCATAGGAGGATCCGCCGGCAGTTTTAAAACAGTGGTTAAGATTCTGCATGCCTTAAAACCACCCTTATCATTCCCCGTTTTTCTGTGTCTCCATCGCCTGAAAAACATCCGATCCGGTTTTGTCGAAGCACTTTCCATCCAGTCCTCATTATTAGTTAAAGAACCATTTGATAAGGAAACCATTCTTCCAGGAATTGCATACCTTGCACCAGCAAATTACCATCTGCTTATTGAAAACTACCAATCCATTGCCCTTAGTACAGAACCTCCTTTAAATCATGCCCGCCCTTCAATTGATTTTGCTTTTCTTACCGCAGCCCGTGCATACAGAAATCAGCTGATCGGAGTGCTTCTTTCGGGAGCTAACCAGGATGGAGCTTATGGAATGCTAAAAATTAAAGAACTCGGAGGAATATGCATTATACAGGACCCCGCTTCATGCGAAGTAAAAACTATGCCTGAAGCCGCTCTAAAATTATTGAATCCTGACTTTGTGCTAAGTCCGGAACAAATTGTAAATTTCCTGACAAATTTAACCTGATTGATAATGGTTCATTTTTTACGAAATAGATTGATAATCTTTCTTCTGTTGATTCTGTTATTGAGCGATTTTCTTTTTCTCTTTTCCCTCTTTCACAGAATAGAAGCCCATACTTCACAATCCGAGACAGTTATTGCTGTTTTTGTTGCAGGTATATTTCTGGCAGGTATCTTATCACTCTTTCTTTTTCTTTCGGCATGGCATAAGAACATTCCTCCGGCCGAACCCCTTTACTCTGAAGTCCGAAACGACACAACCGGAATCAATAAAAATGTCTCAGCACCTGCTACAGAAGATACCGCAACATACACAGATTCATTCGAATCGGTTCAAACACTGGCCGAAAATCTACTTCCAGCCGCTATCCCTGAAAAGCTCAGCTTGTTTGCTGAAGGGATTCTGAGTCATTTGGCCCTGAAATATGAAATTGTTACCGGACTTTTTTATGTTCTCGAACCCGATTCAGACACATTTAAGTGCGCAGGACGTTATGCCTGGTATTCTCCTGATCCTCCCCCGGAAATACGCCTCGGGGAATCCTTACCAGGACAAGCCGTTAAAGATAAGCGCATACTTTACATAACTCATGTGCCTGAAAATTATCTTCCCGTAATTTCCGGCCTTGGAAGCTCTGATCCCGGTTATCTTCTTATTCTTCCCATAATCGAAGAAGATAGAGACCTTGGATTTATTGAAATTGCAACTTTTAAACCATTTAACGAAAATGATATACAGGTGCTGACACAACTTGGTAAATTAATCGGAAAAATCCTGATCCGCAATTTTGAAGCGAATAACAGAGCCTGACTGCTATGAAAATTTCAGCTTTCTACAAAAAATTTTCCGCAAGCTATGTTGCTGCAAGAGTAATGGCTGCATTTGCCGTTGGGTTGCTTTTCCCTTTTATAGCATGGATTCTTGATGCAGGTATTAATAACATAATGCTCACAGCCGAAAACGTTGTATCAGCACACGTTCGAAATCCCATCCTCTTTCTGGTTGATCTTTTTCCGTTTCTATTTGCTTTGATTACTTATACGGAAGCACGCAGGCGAAGTAGCGACCGGAAATCATTCAACAATCACCTGCGTAAGCTGGAAGAAAACTATTCACGGAATGCAACATTTGCCAGAGAAATCGGTTCCGGAAATTTACATTTTCAATATACCCTCACCGGAGAGGATGATATCCTTGGCAAAGCGCTTCTTGTTATGCGCGATAACCTTCTTGCTAACTCCCGGAAAGAACAGGAACAAAACTGGATTGCTGAAGGAAAAGAGCTGATATCAAACATTCTCCGCATTCATAACAAAATAGACGAATTATCTTACGAAGTAATCGCCAATCTGATTAAATATATTAACGCAATCCAGGGAGCATTGTATTTTTATGATGAAGAAAAAAAACTTCTCATCAATGTTGCCACCTATGCCTATAACCGGAAAAAATATGTTCAGAATGAATTCCGGATCGGGCAGGGCCTGATTGGACAATGCGCCTACGAAAGGGATTTTATTTACCGCACCGAAATCCCTGACAATTATATAACCATTACCTCCGGTATTCTGGGTGACAGAAAGCCCCGCAGCCTTTTGATTGTACCCTTGATTACCGATGAAAAATTACAGGGGGTAATTGAAGTAGCGTCACTTGATGATCATATTCCAGATCTGACCATACGCTTCATGCGGGAACTGGCCGAAATCATAGCCCGTACACTGTTTAATCTGCGCGTAAACCAGCAAACTGAAAACCTGCTCCGCCAGGCACAGAAAATTACGGAAGAACTTCGCGAAAGTGAAGAACAACTGCGGATGAGCGCAGAAGAGATGAAAGCTACCCAGGAACAGCTTCAGATTACAAACAAAAAACTCGAAGCACAAATCCGCGAAGTAGAAAATGCCCAGAAAAGGCTCCATTCTCTCCTGGAGAATGCTTCTGAAATTATTTTTATCTACGACGAAAACATGATGCTTAAGTTCGTCAGCCCCTCGGTGACAAGGATCCTCGGGTATACCCCTTCTGAAATGATGAAAGGAAAAGATCTCCAACGTATTACCCGCCGAGGGGAAGCAGAACTGCGCACCATGTTCAGTGAGCTAATCAAAAATCCGTCTCAGACACAGACACTTCAGTATACCTACATGAAAAAAGACGGGGAAAGAATTTTCCTTGAAACCACCGGACGCAACCTTCTCGATGACCCCGCTATCCAGGGAATTTTGATGAACACCCGTGACATAACCGCCCGTAAAAAAGCAGAAAAGGAAGAGCGGCTGAAAAGTAAAATGCAGTCGCTATCAGAAAACTCACCCGACCTTATCTTACGCCTGAGTCCTGCAGGGCAATTCTTTTATGTCAATCCTATGATTGAAAAATATACAGGTCTCTCTCCAAGAGAAGTTAGCGGAAGAACCATCGAAGACATCGGACTTAATGAAGTACTGCTTGGCTTTTTCCGTTCTGCCATCAACGAAATGAAAGAATCCCCTGTTAAAATAACCCGCGAAGTGGCGCTTAAAAATGAAACCCCTGATGGCAATACCTATATTTATCTGAGTTTTGATGTTATTCCCGAAATTGCTGACAATGAACTTGAATCTATGCTTTTTGTCGGTCATGATGTAACCGAAGCGAAAAACACCCACAGGGAAATTGAAGAAAAAAACCGTAAGATTCAGGATAGCATCAACTACGCTCGTCGGATTCAGCAGTCCATAATTCCTGACAACAAGACGTTGAGACAGCACCTGCCGAAATCCTTTCTGCTCTACCAGGCCAGAGATGTGGTGAGCGGTGATTTTCCATGGCTTCTCCGCCAGGGAGACATCCTTTATCTGGCTGCAATTGATTGCACAGGCCATGGGGTTCCAGGAGCCATGCTTTCCTTTATTGCCTACTTCCTTTTAAATAATATTGCCACACGCGAAAAAGAAATCTCAGCTTCGCATTTGCTTGACCTGTTGCATGAAGGAGTTAGAAATACTCTTCGCCAGCACTCTAATGATACAGATGCCAGGGATGGAATGGACGTAGCTTTGGTTCGTATCAACCTGAATACTTTAGAAGTTCAGTACTCCGGAGCACATCGTCCCCTTTACCTGCTCCGAAGTGGTGAAATAAGCCAGTTTAAGGGCGATCTGAAAGCTATCGGAGGCATTCCTGTCGGTAAAAAAACTGAAAAACCCTTTACCAACCACTCATTTAAAGCCCTTAAAGGAGATCGTATTTTCTTTTTCACCGACGGCCTTACCGATCAACTCGGAGGTCCCGATAAATCAAAGTATGGAAACAACCGCGTAAGGGAACTCATTCTCCAGTATCGCGGCTACACAATGCCTGAATATAGCGACCTCTTCGCCCGCGATTTCAGGGAATGGACAGGAAGTGATAAACAACTCGACGACGTATTATTGATTGGTATTGAATTTTAACAACCAGCCAGATGGTTCTTAAAGATATCTCCAGTTTTCAGAATTTTATTTACTCCGTCTATAGGTCGATGAAAGAGTATGAAATTTCACTGGTCTATGAAGGAGAAATAACACACAACCTGATAAAAACATTCGCCGAACTCACCGAAACCAGCATAACAAAACCCGATGACCCTTATACGGTCCAGCAAAGAGTATTCCATGTGCTGATTGAAACCCTTCAGAACCTCAGTAAACACTCAGATGAAAGCGAACCTCCCTTGCAGGAAAGTAGCAGAGGAATATTTGTTATTGCCCGAAGCCCTGGTGAATACTCCGTCACAACAGGAAATCTGGTTTCATTGACCAAAAAAGAAGAAATTTCAGCCATTTTGAATCAAATTAATCATCTCACACGCAGTGAACTGGATAAACTATACAAAAATCAGATTCTTCTGGGACATGTTTCGCAGAAAGGCGGGGCTGGTCTGGGGTTTATTGATATCAGGCGAAAAACAGGTAAGAAATTCGACTTCAGTTTTATACCTGTTGATGAAAATATGTTTCTTTTCCTTTTTACTGCCTTCATTCCAAGAAAATTATAATACCTATACATATGAACCTGATGCACATTATAGCAACAGAAGATACTCCTGAAATTGTCCTCAACCCGGACACAGGAAACTTTAAATTTTCCGGCAGATCCTTACCTGAAGATGTATCCAACTTCTATGCTCCGGTATTGCAATGGTTTGACGAGTATCTTGCCACACCTGCTGAAAATACTATTGTTGATTTTAAAATGACGTATTTCAATACAGCCACTTCTAAAATTATCCTCGATATCCTCCTGCGCCTTGAAAAACTTTCCACCGAAGGGAAAAATGTGCGCATCAGATGGCATTACCCGAAAAACGATGAAGATATGGCTGACGCTGGTATCGAGTATTCAGAAATAGTTGATATACCTTTTGATCACATACCTTATTAGGTAAACTATGCAAATTCTTCACCAATGAGCGAAGAAATTCTGAAAGCCCTAATGCAGCTCTTTGGCATTATTGCCAAACAAGACGAAGGAATTGCATCTGACGAGCTGAATTATATCAGAGAATTCCTTAGCCGCCAGCTCAGTCAAGATAAAGTTCATGAATATTATCAACTCTTTGAAAAAATAGCAGAAATTTCTTCATATGATTCTGAGAAAAAAGATGACTCAGTAAAACAATACCGGCTAACTTCTGTCAGGGATTCTGTGAAAATACTGAGCATCTGCAGGAAAATAAACAAAACCCTCAGCCGCGAACAGAAAGTCATCGTACTTATACGCTTGTTTGAACTGATCAATATTAACAAAAGGTACAGTTCTCAGCGGATGGCGATCATCAACACGGTTGCCGAAGTCTTCAATATTTCATCAAATGAATTTGAAAGTATTCGCCGTTTTGCCGCACTGCCTTCCCCTACCATTCACCCCGATCCTAACCTGGTCATCGTTTGCTCGTCTCCACCTGGACTGGACAAAATTATCCATATCAGCTGTGAATCACTTTCCGGAGAGGTGTTTATCCTTAGAATTCCTTCTGTTGACCTTTATTTCCTTAAATATTCTGGAAACGATCTGGTAACATTGAACGGCATGCAAATTCATCCCGACAGAATTTATCTCTTTGCCAGCGGAAGTGCCCTCCGTTTCCCGAAAAGCAAACCTGTATATTACAGTGATGTTTCTTATAGATTTCAGCCACTGATGCCCGGTCAGCAGATCCTTTTTGAAGCACGGAACATTTCTTACCGTTTCCCGAATGGAGAATATGGATTAAGAAACATCAACTTTTCAGAGCAACAGGGACGCCTCATTGGAATTCTGGGAGCCAGTGGTGCCGGAAAAACCACCCTCCTGAGTGTTCTTGCAGGCATTGAGAAACCTTTTCAGGGAGAAATTTATATCAACGGAATAAACCTTTATAAACGTAAAAAGGACCTGGAAGGGGTTATTGGTGTTATCCCTCAGGATGACCTTCTTATTGAAGAGCTCACCGTTTTCCAGAACCTCTGGTTCGCCGCTTGCCAGTGTTTCAAGAACAAATCAAAGGATGAAATCACGGCACTCACTAACCAGATTCTGAAAAGCCTTGGACTCCTTGAATACAGCCATCTAAAGGTCGGCTCTATACTGAACAGAGAAATCTCAGGTGGCCAGCGAAAAAGGCTGAATATAGCCCTTGAACTGATACGTGAACCCTCGATACTCTTCGTTGATGAACCCACTTCAGGCTTGTCTTCGCGCGACTCAGAAAATGTTATGGATCTTCTCAGGGAATTGTCACAAAAGGGAAAACTTGTATTTG
This sequence comes from uncultured Bacteroidales bacterium, assembly GCA_964548125.1. Taxonomy (GTDB): domain Bacteria; phylum Bacteroidota; class Bacteroidia; order Bacteroidales; family JAAYUG01; genus JAAYUG01. The sequence goes on from CAZJQN010000007.1 coordinate 35,717, forward strand.
TCGTAATCCATCAACCCTCCTCAGAAATATTTAAAATGTTTGACAAAATCCTGATTCTTGATACCGGCGGATACCCGGTATATTACGGAAATCCGGTAGAATCAGTGATGTACTTCAAGCGGATGGATAAGCAAATTAACAGCGAAGTAGGCGAATGCCCCCTGTGCGGAAATGTAAATCCCGAGCAGGTTTTTTCCATCATTGAAGCTGAGGTCGTTAACGAATATGGTCAATATACCGGACAGAGAAAGGTTTCTCCTGAACAATGGCATCAGTTGTACCTGGAAAATTTTTCCCCCGAATCCTTTTCTCCTGTATCAGAACCTCCTCCAAGGATTCTTGCCGTTCCCTCATGGCTTAAACAATTCCTTATTTACCTGAAAAGAGACATCATTACTAAACTCAACAATAAACAATACATTGCAATCAATCTCATTGAAACACCTGCTCTTGCTCTTCTCCTGTCCTTCCTGATTCGCTATATTGCTAACCCTGATTCCAATACATACATATTTCGAGAAAATGAAAATATACCTATCTATATTTTCATGATTCTTATCGTTGCTGTCTTCCTGGGACTTACACTTAGTGCTGAAGAGATCTTCCATGACCGGAAAATCCTGAAACGGGAACAATTTTTGCATCTCAGCCGTTCCAGCTATTTGCTGTCGAAAGTATTCCTCCTCCTGATGATTTCCGGATTGCAAGCCCTTGTGTTCATCCTCATCGGGAACAATATTCTATCCATCAGAGAAATGACCTTCTATTACTGGCTGGCTTTCTTCGTCACTGCTGCGTGTTCCAACCTGATGGGACTTATTGTATCTTCCTCATTCAACTCGGTTGTAACAATTTATATCATAATTCCCCTTCTTATTATCCCGATGATGGTATTAAGCGGAGCAATGTTCCCTTTCGACAAACTAAACCGGCTGATTTCACGTGTTGACAAAACTCCCCTGCTGGCTGAATTCATGCCAACTAAATGGTCTTACGAGGCTCTGATGGTTCACCAGTTTAAAAACAATCGCTATCAGCAGTATTTTTATCCGTTCGAAAAGCAAATAAGTCATGCTGATTTCATGCAGGGATATTATATCCCCGAACTAAGAAAAAGACTGGACCGTGTCGAGGCAAAACTGGCAGATGCAAAAGATCGTTCCGTCATCTTTTCTGATGCAACACTGATTGCAAATGAAATCAGTAAACAAACCAAACTTACATCCGATGTAAAATTTCCTGCTCATGCATTACCTTTTGCTGAAGAATTTAATGAAAACACAATTTCAGCCGCCAGGCAATACCTTGATTCGTTAGACTCGTTCTATAATAGAGTTTTTCTTCGGTATAATGCCATGAAGGAAAACCTGATCAATCTGATGCTTACCCGCAACAGGGAAATGTATTATCATCTTTACGACTCCTATTTCAACGAAAGTGTCTCCGATCAGGTGAGAAAAATATTCGAAAAGAAAAAAATCCTGGAATACCGGCAACACTTGTACCAGCAAAATGATCCTGTATACCGTGACCCTGAACCTTCTGGTTTGCTTGATTTTCGATCGCATTTTTTCGCACCTCGGAAACATTTTGCCGGTCTGTTGATTGACACTTACTGGTTCAATATCATTTTTGTCGTTGGTTACACATTGGCTTTGTATGCCATTCTCTACTTCAACCTCCTTCTGAAATTATTGAATCTAATATCCTCTTTCCGGAAAAAGAGAAAAAGCCTTCCATTCCTCCGGTAAATATTCATGCAATAGGTCGATTCGCATTCCTGTCATAAACCAGAAAAATAGCGCCCACAACCCATAGACCCTCGCTAATGCATTTCCTGATATCCTTGTTCAAAGAAGCTTGATTATCTTATCCAGAAATCCAGAAAAACGAAATTTTAGCAAATTTTCATGGCTTTCTGATTATTGAAACAAGGTATTCTTATGGTTATTAAATTTTCTCATGCATAGATTGGTTTTATTTCATAAATTTGGGATGATCAACTAATGTAAACCGAAGATGCACAAACTAGCGATTGCCCTTATCATTGCTTTTGTTTTGGCAGGTTGCGGAAAAAAAAGTTCCAGAACCGATTTTGGTGAAATCCCTGATTCATTATTATCAGAAAGCATGGTTATTTCCCAGCAGGCCATGGCTGAAATCATCGACAACCTTTCTTCACCTGTTGAAATTGCTTCCCTTCTGAAAAAGGTTGGTGCTCCTTTTTCACAAACATCTCTTGCCAATCCAAACGATCTTTCAAGAATAACCACTGAAAACAAGCAGGCTCTTTTCCTGGGAATTTTTGGAGCAGATCTGGGTTACCTGAATATATACAATAAACGGACTTCGGTGGTTGACTACCTTGCCGCTATCAGGAATCTTTCTGAAAACCTTCGTATAGGCCAGTTTTTTGATTTCGTAACACTGAAACGCCTCGCCACCAATGATAGAAATCTCGACTCTCTCATTTTTCTATCAGTTCATTCCTTTAATCAGATGGACGATTATCTGAGAACTAACAAAAGAGGTAATCTGAGTGCACTGATCATCACAGGCACATGGATTGAAGGACTTTTTCTGGCAACTACCATGTATGATCAAAAACCTCATCCTGAACTTGCTGAGCGAATAGGAGAACAAAAAATCGTACTTGCTGATCTCATTCTTGTCTTAAAAAACTATAAAAAAGATCCCTATTTCAACTCCCTTCTTGAATTGATGAACCCTCTAAAGAAACTCTTTGATCAGGTTACAATTACCTATGAACTTGGTGAGCCTGAAATGGTAGAAGAAAATGGTATGCTGGTGATAAAACAAAATGAAAAAAGCCATGTTGAAATAAAACCCGATATCCTTCCAAAAATTCTTGAGGAAACAAAAAAACTGCGAAATAATCTTATTGATCTCTGACAATTACCTGAAAATATGAAGCAATTACTCAAAATAAACCTTTTCTTGGTTTTCCTGATGACTGTTTTTCTTCCTGTTCAGATTTCAGGACAGGACCTGAGCAAGGAAATTCAGGATTGTGCCATGAATGCCGGAAAGGATGCTGTATACCTTCAGGATTTCAAAGCTGACAAGGCTCAATATACTGCCGACGGAAAACTCATTCCGACGAAATTTACTATGCTCCTTAAAAAAAATGTCCGTTACCGCTTTACTGTTTGCAAAAGCTCCTCTTTTAACGGTAAAGTCGTTCTCAAACTTTATGACGAAAGTCGTCTGATGGGGACAACCTTTAATCCTGCAACCGGAAAAGATTACCCCGGTTTCGATTTTGCATGCACAAAAACTGGAGTCTACCATCTGTTTATCGAATTTCCTGAGGGTACTCCCGGTGAAGTTGCAGCAATCCTATCGTATGTGGAAACCAAATAGCGTTTGCTCCTTCTTTAAATAATCTGGAACCTCATAGACAAAATCAGGGAGATTATTATTACCCATAACAGAACTTCTCCCCATTTTTTGTTTTTTGTATTGAAGAAATATTCCGAAAAAAGATATGATACCGGAACTGCAGCAAACACCAGCGTTTCCTTGCCAGCTGAAGGAATCAGAAAAAAAGCAAGAATGCTCAGGACAAACCACCAGAAAAAAAGTATAAATGACCTTCTTACAATGATCTTCTTCGTCTGAAGACGAATCATCATGAAATAACTTGAGATCAGGAGAACTAAAAAACAACAACCTGTCCATATTCCTTCAGCCAGCGAAAGAGTTGCTCTGCCGGGATTCATCAACAATGACAACATTTGACGGACATCATGTTCCAGAGGCTTGTCAAGAATAAACAATCCTGCAAAATAGAAACCAAACGGCAACAAGAATCCGGTTAATCCCAGCAGATATTCTCTAATATTTGCCTGGCGAAACAAATAGATTCCTATAAGAACCAGAATGACAAACACTATGGCAGGAACATAGAAAAAAGAAGCTATGCCTACCAGGAGTCCGGCTTCAAAAGAATGGTATGAACTACCTTGCACACGATAGGAGGAAGCCAACCTATCAAACGACCATAGCATAAATGGAAGGGCCATTAGGACCGGATATAGAAAAGAATCACCTGGCCTGCTTCCGGCTATTAATATGAAAAAAACAAACGGCATGTGTGATCTGCCCCCCAGCAACAAGTATTTGGTACTAAGACCAGCTGTATAAAGTCCCGTTAACAGCACAAAAACAAAACCCGCTGTTAGCTTCAGAATATCGCCTGAAAAAATAAGAGATGCCACTAGCCTGTATAAAGGCATTCCCTCAATAGGCCCTGCAGGATAAGATGATTTTGCACCATAAGCAATCCATACAATTGCCCATATAAGTATAAAAACAAAACTGAACCAAATGGAGTTCAACCTGAGCAGTCGGAGTAGCACCTTGTATAATATTAGTAAATTATCTCAGATCAAAACCTATATCCGTACGGTAGTATACACCTTCAAACAAAATGGACCGGGCATTCTTGTACGACATCTCAAGAGCTTCTTTCATAGTCTTTCCTGATGAACTTACGGCTAGAACCCGTCCCCCGGATGTAACAATTTTCCCATTTTGCATGGTAGTACCCGCATGAAAAACAATACTCCCGTTCACCTGATCAAGCCCTGTTATCTCAAAACCCTTGCGGTAAGCTCCCGGGTACCCGCCGGAAACCAACATTACCGTGGTCACAACGTCAGACGAAATATGGATTTTTTCCTCGCTTAACCTTGAGTTTGCGACCGCTTCAAATAGCTCAACAATATCATTTTCCAGCCTGGGAAGAATGACTTCACTTTCAGGATCACCCAACCGCACATTATATTCTATTACATATGGGTTTCCCTCAACATTCATTAGTCCGAAGAATATAAAGCCTTTATAATGAATACCTTCCCTCTTTAGTCCATGCAGTGTGGGCAGAATAATTCGTTCTTCCACCTTTGCCATAAAGGCTTTGTCGGCAAAAGGAACAGGAGAAACAGCTCCCATCCCTCCTGTATTTTGTCCTGTATCCCCCTCGCCGACCCTCTTGTAATCTTTTGCTTCAGGTAATAACCTAAATGTGGTACCATCAGTAATGATAAAAACCGAAAGTTCAATACCTCTAAGAAATTCCTCCACAACAACCCGGTCACTTGCTTTGCCAAACTTCCCGCTGAGCATATTACGCAATTCCTGTTCTGCTTCTTTCAAATCATACACCACCGAAACCCCCTTGCCTGCTGCCAAACCATCTGCTTTGAGAACATAGGGAGGATTCAGACTTCGGAGAAACTCTACACCAAATTCATACTCCTGCAGTGTAAACGTACGATATGACGCCGTGGGAATATGGTATTTCATCATGAATTGCTTGGCAAAATCCTTGCTTCCTTCCAGCCTCGCTCCTGCACTATCCGGACCTAAAATCATAATGCCGGTTAAATCTTCCCTTGACCTGAGGTAATCGGTTATTCCTCTTACTAAAGGTTCCTCCGGACCCACAACAACCATCTGTATGTTCTTTTCCCTGCAAAAATTACCTACCGATTCAAAATCAAGTATATCTAAAGAAACATTCGTGCCTTCTCTAAGGGTGCCTGCATTCCCTGGTGCAATGTACAGGGCTTTACATCTACTGCTTTGCCTTATTTTCCATGCCAGGGCATGTTCACGGCCACCCGAGCCCAATAAAAGAATGTTCATAACAAATAAGATTAAAACTTTTCAGGTCTATCGGCAAAGATAACAAGTTTTTATCCTGCGCATGCAGAACGAAGTTTTTGTAGAATTCATTTTATTGTGACGAATAAAATCACTACTATGTTTTTTGTTATCTTTACATTTTAAATCATTCAGAATATGAAATCTTCACCGTTCTTAAAACTATTTTTCCTGTCGGTATTTTTATACTCAGGTATTTTTGTAACCCAGGCCCAGGTAACCAATGATGAATCGGCAAAAAATAAACAGGAAGCCGCTATAGCAGCTCTGCAGAAAAATATTGACAAATTCGAAGCCCAGTTAACGGTAGCTGATTCGTTAATAAGTGTTGGTAATCAGATGATGACAGAAGCCAAAAGCGAAATCAAATCAGCAGAGAATGACAGAAAAAAAATTGAGAAAGAATACCTCTCAAGCAAAAAGTCCCTCGAAAAGAAAGCTGGTTCAAAGAACAAAGAAGAAGCTGCGTCTGCCAAAGCGGATCTGAAATCTCTTGACAGCCAGTACAAACAGGATATTAAACATGTCGACCTCCGTTTGAAGGAAGCTAATAAGAAATCAACTGACGGAATAAAAAATATTGAAAAAGGTAAGAACTTGAAAAAAAATGCCGGAGATGGCCTGAAGAAAGCTAAGACGGCCCTGGAGGAAGCACAAGCCAAACTGGATGCAATGAAAAATCCCCCGCAGGAAAAATCATCCTCCAAAAAGAAAAAGTAAAACTACTTGGACTTCAGAAAATAACGCCAGGGTTTCGATCGCCATTTTTCCCCGGCATAATCAATTCCTATTCTCTTTCCTTTGCCTATTTTGAAGTCTTTTATGCCCTCTTCAATCCAGATTCGTTTTGATCGCGTCAGGTCTTCTCCATAAAAGCTTCCATCTACTTCCAGGGCACGGGTCAGTTTGCCAGGACCATCAAACCCATCTATACCCCTTATTAATACCGCCTGGGGATGCCCTTCCGGACCAGTGACAAAATTTAACATCCAGTACATCCCGTAAATTAAATAAACATATACCAACCCCCCTTCGGAATACATTACCCTGTTCCTGGCAGTTATTCCTTTACTTGCGTGGCAGGCCTCGTCCTCTTCACCGCGGTATATCTCAACCTCTGTAATCAATCGCCTCATCGTTCTTCCATCTGCAAAAACACGGACAAGCGACTTCCCTATAAGTGCAGGAGCAACCTCCGTCGCATCTTTTGTAAAAAAATCCTTCCCAAGTCTAATATTTGCTTCCTGATTCATTATTTCTTCCTATCTATACCGCATATATAAAAAGTCACCAGATTACTTACGATTTGCAAGAATAAAAAAACTGTAAAAAAAGGCAAAAAAGGTTGCCCCGGCCTGTGTTTCCAAAGTATCTTCCGGAATCATACTGAAAAACGAAATGATCATAAAAACTACGGCAAGAAAAGGAGTGTATTTTATTTTCCTGAAACAGGGCAGTAGTATTCCGACCATTATTATCAGGAAACCTATTATTCCAAAAGTTACTATAAAAGTCAGGTACTGGTTATGCGCTCTCAACCAGAATTTTCTCTGCAAGTTAACCTCGTTCCTTTCATAATATGTATTGAACGCCTGCTGTACATCCCCCGTTCCTACCCCAAACAAAAAATTCTCCCTGATGATCTGTAGAGCTGCCTTCCAGTATATGATCCTTTGAGCAACCGAATGTCCTGATGGATTGTTGCCCCGGGCATATGAATCAAGTTCCCAGAGAACCCTGTAAACATAAGGGTAAAGTGCCAGCTTATTTCTATACAAATAGTTTGCCACACCATTTTCTATGCTGCGGATCTCGTCATCGGTAAGCTGCGTCACAGAAAGCGAATCTTTTGGTAAACCCTTTGATGTCAGGTACCTGATTAAAGTAAACCGTATAGGATTACCCCTCCGGTCAAGACTGTCGTAGGGAAACTGACTGCGGAGCGGCCAGGCAATGCGAAGTTCATCTTCACATACATTTTGCCATACAAAATGCCCGTTTTCAACATCTCTGGCGCGAAAATCATGCCGGTAGGCCCGTCCTCCTTCAGTAAAAACCAAAATTTTATGAGGATTCGTATCTTCAAATGAATAGAATCTCCTGACCGATCCAAACAAATATATCATCGAAATAACGGGAACGACAATACTTATTGCAACAATGACCCTGCGCCAGAAAAAGGAAGGGATTCTATGCTGATAAAGAGGAACAAGAATAAAAAGGCATACCAGAAAAAGAATAATTCCTGTAAAGGACTTGAGCAAAAACAGAAAAATGACCAGCCATAAACCTACCCCGAATAGCAGATATCTTTCCCGTCTGCTCTGAGCTGAAAGCCCAAAGGAAAATGTTATAAAAATGGACATATTAACCATCAGCGCCAACCGAATATGAGAAATAAAGGGAGCAATCTGCCGTACATCTTCTCCGCTCAGTTTGCCGGGAATCAGTAAAATGAAGGTGCTGATTATGCTGCTGGTCACTACTGCTGCAGTAAAAAAAATCAGAGTAATCTTTCTTTCTTTGAATGACAGAGGATCTGCTGTAGCAAGAAGTATCGGAAATACAAGAAGAGGTAATTTAACCTTAAGGTCGTGAAAACCATAGGCTAAATCCGATGTGTAAAGCATTCCGACTACATGTAAGAAGTATATACCCAGGAAAAGCCAGACATCTTTTGACCGAATTAAACAATTAATCTTAGCCCTGAGATTCCCTGCAAAAAGCCATGAAACGGCAGACCCAATTCCTCCTATGCTGGTAAGAAAGGGGGAAAGCGGTAACGATCCTACTGTTACAATAAGGAAAAATACAAATATGTTATGCCATGAGATTTTCTGCTTTACCATATCCAAAACTGTCAATTTATCACTAATTTTGCAAACTCATTGAATATGAATGCTTTTCAAATTTTCCACCTATCAGTATTGCAGAATAAAAATAAATTGTATTTTTGCAACCCGCTATTAAGTTATGAATTTAAAAAGTTAAACATAATAATTTATTGTGGATACATTAAGTTTTAAAACAGTTTCTGCCAACAAAGCTTCTGTTCAGAAGGAATGGTTGGTCGTTGATGCCACAGACCAGATTCTGGGACGATTTTGTTCAAAAGTTGCCCGGCTTCTGCGTGGCAAACATAAGCCATATTTTACCCCTCATATTGATTGCGGAGATAATGTCATTGTTATCAACGCAGACAAAATCAAGCTGACGGGGAAAAAATGGACTGACAGAGTACATTTTAGACATAGTGGCTATCCCGGGAGCCAGGTTGAAATAACTCCGGAAGAAATGCTGAAAAAAAATCCGGCATCCCTCATTGAAGAATCAGTGAGGGGAATGCTCCCAAAAAATAGACTGGGAAGAGCCATATTCAAGAACCTGTATGTTTATGCTGGTCCCGAACACAAACAGGCCGGTCAGAATCCGAAACCATTCGACATTAACTCACTCAAATAATATCCATGGACATTATAAATGCTGTTGGACGAAGAAAAAGTGCGGTAGCACGCGTATTCGTTAAAGAAGGCACCGGAAATATTATCATTAATGACAGGGAATTTAAGGAATATTTTCCCAATGAGATATTGCAGTATAAAGCAACCCAACCTCTTCAAGCCCTGAATCTTACGAACGGATTTGATATCCGTGTCAATCTGGACGGAGGAGGTATTACAGGACAGGCCGAAGCTCTTCGCCTTGCTATCGCACGTGCCCTTGTAAAAATTAATCCCGATTTCCGGCCGGTTCTAAAGGCACAGGGATTCCTTACCCGTGATCCGCGTGAAGTGGAACGCAAAAAACCCGGCCGTCCCGGAGCACGTAAGCGCTTCCAGTTCAGCAAACGATAAGGCATTTCTGCCGGATTGTTTCGTATCCAAACTGCATGGACCCGGTATTAACCGGCTACCCTGTGGTTGATTTTACGGAAAGTTAACAATTCAAAATAACGCACATGAATAACGTAACATTTGAACAACTTCTTGAAGCCGGTGTACACTTTGGCCACCTCAAGCGCAAATGGAACCCGGCAATGGCCCCGTATATTTTCATGGAAAAGAACGGGATTCACATCATTGACCTTCATAAAACAGCTATCAAACTGAACGAAGCCTGCCAGGCTATTAAACAAATTGCCAAATCGGGAAGAAAGATCCTTTTCGTTGCTACCAAAAAGCAAGCTAAAGACATAGTGGCTGAACGTGTCAAGAAAATTAACATGCCCTATGTAACTGAACGCTGGCCCGGTGGTATGCTTACTAATTTCCCGACTATCCGGAAGGCTGTTAAAAAAATGGCTGCTATTGATAAAATGTCTGCCGACGGCACATTCGACAACCTCAGCAAAAGAGAAAAGCTTCAGATTGCCCGTCAGAGAGCAAAATTGGAGAAAAACCTTGGTTCCATCGCCGATCTTTCCCGTCTTCCGGCAGCTATCTTTGTCGTCGATATCCTAAAAGAACATATAGCTGTAAAAGAAGCCCGCAGATTGAATATTCCTGTCTTTGCCATGGTCGATACAAATTCTGACCCGAATCTTGTCGACTTCCCTATTCCGGCAAATGACGACGCTTCCAAATCCATAGCTCTCATTGTCGATACTATTTGCAACGCTATTGAAGAAGGCCTCAGCGAAAGAAAAGTGGAAAAGGAAGCCGAACCCGAAAAATCAGAAAAAGGAAAAGCAACCCGGAAGAAGACTGCCGCTCCTGAATCTGTAACAGAAGAAGAATTTGAAGAATCCGAGGAGATAACCGACGAAACCGAAGAAGAAACGGAAGAGGAAGAACTGGAAGAGATTGAAGCATCTGTCGAAGAAACTGAAGTGGAAGAAGATGAGACCGAAGAATCTGACTCTTCCACCGACGAAGAATCTTCCGATGTAACTCCTGCCAGGAAAACAACACGTAGTCAGAAAAAATAATTACCAACTATTAAAGAAAATTACTATGACTCAGATATCTGCAGCTGAAGTTCAGAAACTGCGTAAAATGACAGGCGCCGGAATGATGGACTGTAAAAAAGCCCTCGAAGAAGCCAACGGCGATTACGAAAAAGCAATAGAGATCATTCGCAAAAAGGGACAACTCGTGGCTGCAAAACGTGCTGACCGAGAAGCAAACGAAGGTGTAGTTCTTGCCCGGATTGATGCATCTAATAGCTTCGGTGCTATGATATGCCTCAATTGCGAAACGGATTTTGTTGCCAAAAATCAGGACTTCATTTCACTGGCTGAAAAAATTCTTGACCTTGCTGTCGAAAAAAAACCTGCTGATCTTAATGCGCTTAAAAACTTGCCTCTCGAAGGAAAGACCGTTGCTGATCTTGTGACCGAAAAAATCGGTATCATTGGTGAAAAAATGGAGCTTTCCTATTACGACAACGTTCAGGCACCTTACGTTCTTGCATATATACACCCCGGCAACAAGCTGGCCTCGGTGGTTGGATTTAACAAGGCTGGTTCTGACCAACAGATTTATAAGGACATTGCCATGCAGGTGGCAGCAATGAATCCTGTTTCGATTGATAAAGATGATGTTCCGGCTGATAAGCTGGCCAAAGAACGTGAAATTGCAATCGACCAGACTAAGCTCGATCCTAAAAATGCTGGTAAACCTGACAACATAATCGAAAAAATTGCTGAAGGAAAACTGGAAAAGTTCCTGAAAGAAAACACCTTGCTGAATCAGGAATTTATTAAGGATTCCAAACTTACTGTAAGGCAGTATCTTGAAAAATCGGATAAAGACCTGAAAGTTGTTCGGTTCATCCGGTTTACCCTGGTACAATAAATCACTACAATTACCAACAACATACAAATCAGCCGGTTCGAATTCTGTTTCAATCGGCTGATTTTTATTTACGAACAATATCAATACTAAAGTCTTCAATAACCCCTTGCACCCCTTTGGCCGATTCCCTATATTTGAAAGCACTTACTAAATTCATTTCAGTAATAAATTATAATTGTACTCCTTGTAATTTCTGCTAAAAATGGAAATCAAATATAAACGAGTTCTTCTGAAGCTTTCCGGAGAAGCATTAGCTGGGAATACCAACGGACCATTTGATTATTCCCGAATTGAAACATATATGTACGATGTTAAAAAAGCCTGGCAGGCAGGAGTTAATATAGGCCTTGTTGTTGGCGGCGGAAATATTTTCAGGGGATTGCCCGGAACCAATAAAGGCGTTGACCGCATCCGGGGTGATTACATGGGAATGCTTTCAACTGTTATCAACGGACTGGCAATGCAGTCTGTTCTTGAAAAAATGGGTGTCGGATGCAGGATTCTGAGCGCTATAGGAATGGAACCTGCTGCTGAAAAATACAGCCGCGAAAAGGTTGAAGAAGCTTTTACCGAAAATAAGGTGATTATCTTTGTCGCCGGCACAGGAAACCCTTTCTTCACAACCGACACAGCTGCCGCACTGCGAGCTGTTGAAATGAAAGCCGACCTGCTCCTCAAAGGTACCAGAGTAGATGGAGTCTATTCCGACGATCCTGAAAAAAATCCGGATGCTATAAAATATGACCGGATAACATTTACAGAAGCTTATAGCAAAGGACTCGCCGTAATGGATCTAACAGCATATACCCTTTGCCGCGAAAACCATCTCCCCCTTATTGTCTTTAATATGAATGCCCCGGGAAGCCTTTTGAAAATAATTTCGGGAGAAACCATTGGAACAATGGTAGTTCCTGAATAATCCGATGTCTGTATTCCTCTCTCTGAAACACATAAATGGTCGAAAAATTTCCAAATTTGTTTGTGAAATAAAAAAAATAACTATATTTCGTACGCTTTTCAAAACCTTCTGTCTATATGCACGAAGACGTTCAGCTGGTGCTTGATGTGGCAAAAGAAAAAATGGAAAAGGCTGTTAAGTACCTTGAGGGAGAACTTCTTAAACTTCGCGCAGGGAGAGCAAATCCTCATCTTCTGGATGGCATTCATGTCGATTACTATGGTGTTAATACCCCTCTTAATCAGGTATCGAACATCAGTACGACAGATGCAAGAACCATTCTGATTCAACCCTGGGAAAAGTCTATGATCGGCCCTATTGAAAAGGCCATCCTTCAGGCAAACATAGGAATAACTCCTGCCAACAACGGAGAAGTAATCCGCCTGGTTGTTCCTCAGCTAACCGAAGAAAGAAGAAAAGAACTGGTAAAACAGGTAAAACACGAATGCGAAACTGCCAGAGTGGGAATTCGTTCTGCCAGAAGGGAAGCAATGGAGGAATTAAAAAAACTGCAAAAAGAACATGTGCCTGAAGATGAAGTAAAAAAAGGTGAAACCGAACTTGAAAAAACTACAGAGCAGCATATTAAAAAAATTGATGATATATTTGCTAAAAAAGAACAGGAAATTCTAACTGTATAAAAATAGGCAACCCTGTACTAACTAATACTAACCTGTGTTCAGACGAAAGTGCCACGGATTTTTCTGTGGCATTTTCTCTTTTTACAGGATTTCACCTCAGAGATATAATCCAAATTTATTCATCCGAAGTACCATGTATTAACAAATTCAAATGGGCTAACACCGATGGAACAAAGTGAAATCGGCCTAACAGGCATAATAGGCATCGTATAATGCCTATTGTGGGTTAAAACCAACATGATTAGAGCAAAATTATTTTTAGAGGAAATTCCATTTTTGAAACGCAATTTAGCTCTTGCTCATGCTCTGGCTCTGAACAAGCCTGTGGGGCGGAAGTCCACGATTGGTGCGGGCTGAGGCCGGGTTCATTATGGACGATAGTTTGAGTACCTGACGAGGAGGCCT
>CAZJQN010000008.1:0-32699 GCA_964548125.1 uncultured Bacteroidales bacterium
CAACTTGTTTCTATTGACTTATCGAGGTAACCCCGACTTATCAAAATCTATCATTACGAACCTTCGGAATGATAGATTTTGTTAGTCGATGAGGGTGTTTAAAAAGTCAAAAGATAAGGTTATCGTCATAGCGAGTAAAGCGAAGCAATCTGTTAATCAGAGGATTAATTCGTCGTTGCTCCTAGCAATGATGTTTCGATCGATCTTCTTAAACACCCTCATTTGGGTTAAAAATAAGAACCGAATGTAATTGCAGCTATAAAAATTATTTAGCTGGTTCTTCCTGACTTTTTACCGGAACAGGCTGAGCAAAAAACCTGCGTTGAAAAATCAGGATATACAGAACTCCTGATGTAATGGCTGTATCAGCAAGATTAAATACTGGGCGAAAGAAAATGAGCTCAGATCCTCCAACAAAGGGGACCCATTTTGGCCATACTGTTTGGATAACAGGCATGTATAGCATATCGACCACCCGGCCATGCAGGAATGATGAATATCCACCTCCCGGAGGGAACAGGGTTGCAATCTTTCCATAACTGTCGTCGAAAATCATTCCATAAAATAATGAGTCAAAAATGTTACCTGCTGCACCGGCCAATATGAGTGAAACGCCAATAATAACGCCCGCAGGAGCATTTTGTTTCACCAGTTTTGAAAGATAAAAACCGATAACTGTAACAGCTATTATGCGGAAAAGACTAAGTGCCAGTTTCCCAAACTCCCCTCCCAACTGGATACCGAAAGCCATTCCATTATTCTCGGTAAAATGAATGATGACTTTGTTGCGGACCAGGTGTATTTCGTCCCCGATCATCATATGGGTTTTAACATAAATCTTCAACAACTGGTCAGCAATCAGAACCAGCAGGATAATTCCAATAGCAAGGTGGGTCTTGGTGAGTTTCATAGTATAGAACAAATTGGGCAAAGGTATATTTTTCTTTGAAGAGTTAATCAGGAATTCAAGAAACCATTTTAAATATAAATGCTCTCTATATTTTGGAAGGTTTTGCTAAAAAAACTAGATTTAAAAAAACACTCCTATGGATGGTAATAATATTTACCTTCCGGAATGATAAGATTCATGTTAAACTATTTCCTGTTTTTCTCAGCGTTGATTTTGTTTTGCTTCAATACTGAGAGTGGCATGAGGAACTGCCAGAAGACGTTCCTTTGGAATAAGTTTGCCTGTTTCCCGGCAAATTCCATAGGTTTTATTCTCAATTCTGACCAGGGCAGCCTGCAGGTGTTGTATGAATTTGAGTTGCCGCTGGGCCAGCTTGCCAGCTTCTTCCTTGGAAAGCGTTGATGCACCCTCTTCAAGCACCTTGAATGTAGGAGATGTGTCGACGGTGTCATTGCTTTCGGTCTGGGTAATAGCGCTTTTCAGCAGCTCATAATCCGCCTTGGCCTTCTCGAGCTTTTCCAGGATAACCTTCTTGAATTCGGCAAGCTCCTCATCCGAATACCGTGTTTTTTCTTTCTCTGCCATAGGTCCGAATTTTTGTAAATATAATCATTATTTATGTAACTGAAACAAGAAATCAATTTACCCGTTCAATTTCGAGCAGGGTTTTCACATCATCGTCAATTTCAACCTCAAACGCCCGGCCTTTATCCAGATGATCTACAAGCTCAATTCCAACAGCCAGTGTCTGTGAACTAATATAATCACGATATTTTTCGACAGCTGCAGCGAAATACTGATCGTTTTGAATCCTAATATGTATTTTATCAGTTACATCAAATTCATTTTCCTTTCTGAGATTCTGAATACGGTTAATAAATTCCCTCGCTATACCCTCATTCCGCAATTCTTCTGTAATGGTAATATCAAGGGCAACTGTATACTTACCTTCGTTGGCGACAAGCCAGCCCGGAATATCTTCCGAAATGATCTCCACATCATTAACCGTCAGTTGAATATTTTGCCCGTCAATGGTAATTCCCCATTTTCCCTCCTTCTCAAACCGGACAATTTCATCCTGTGTCATTGCCGCAATCGCAGCACTTATCTGTTTCATTAGCTTACCGTACCGGGGGCCGAGTTCCTTGAAATTTGGCTTAATCCTTTTTACAATAATACCTGCGGTATCAGAGATAAGTTCTGCTTCCTTAACATTTACCTCAGTAAGTATCAGGTTCTTAACTGCTTCAAACTGCTTTTTGAATTCCTCGCTTACCAACGGTACCAGAATTTTGCGCAGAGGCTGACGGACTTTGATATTTACCTTACGACGCAAACCCAGGATCATAGATGAGAATTTCTGTGCAATCTGCATCCTTTCTTCCAGGTCTTTATCAATGCAAGAAATATCTGGTTCAGGAAAATGTTCCAGATGGACTGATTCTGCTGAATTACCGGCAAAATTTTGTGTCAGATCAAGATACAGCCGCTCCATGTAGAATGGCGCTACCGGGGCGGCAAGTTTTGCGACGGTGAGCAGACAGGTATACAATGTCTGGTAAGCGGCCAGCTTGTCTTTGCTAAAACCTCCTCCCCAGTATCGTTTTCTGTTCAAACGAACGTACCAGTTACTGAGGTTTTCAATTACAAATTCCTGAATAGCCCTTGCCGCACGGGTTGGTTCATAATCATCCAGATCATTCTTAACTTCATCAATCAGAGAATTCAACAGCGACAGAATCCAGCGGTCAATTTCCGGTCGTTCCATAAGTGGTACCTGGGGGGCACTGTTGTCAAATCCATCGATGTTGGCATATAATGCAAAGAAGGCATACGTATTATAAAGGGTACCGAAAAATTTCCGCATTACTTCTTCTACCCCTGCAATGTCGAATTTAAGGTTATCCCAGGGCTGAGAGTTGGTAATCATATACCAGCGTAACGGGTCGGCCCCGTATTTTTCAATGGTCTCAAACGGATCTACTGCATTGCCGAGTCGTTTCGACATTTTGTTTCCATTCTTGTCGAGAACCAGTCCGTTGGAAACAATGTTACGAAATGACACTGAACCGGAAATCATGGTCGAAATGGCATGCAGCGTATAGAACCATCCCCGTGTCTGATCAACTCCTTCTGCAATAAAATCGGCCGGGAAATACTTTGCAAAATCATCTGTATGCTCAAAGGGGTAATGTATCTGTGCATAGGGCATGGCCCCCGAATCAAACCATACATCAATCAGGTCTTCCTCGCGGTACATTTTTTTCCCTGAAGGCGAAACCAGAATGATCTCATCCACAAACGGACGGTGCAAATCGAAACTGCTGTAATTTTCCGAGGAATAATCTCCTTCCCGGAATTTTTCCAGCGGATTTGACTTCATGAATCCGGCCTTAACAGACTTTTCAATTTCTTTTTTAAGTTCAGCAACGGAACTGATGCAAATCTGTTCCTTTTTATCTTCGCTTGTCCATACAGGAAGAGGTGTGCCCCAGAAACGTGAACGGGAAAGATTCCAATCCACAAGATTTTCAAGCCATTTGCCAAACCGACCGCTTCCGGTTGATTGAGGTTTCCAGTTAATAGTATTGTTCAACTCAATCATCTTATCGCGCAGTGCAGTGGTACGTATAAACCATGAATCGAGCGGATAATAGAGAACTGGTTTATCAGTTCTCCAGCAATGCGGGTAACTGTGCTCGTATTTTTCGATACGGAAAGCTTTATTTTCCTTTTTCAGCATAACGGCAATATCTACATCAAGAACCGGTGCATCGGGCGGGAGAGAATCATCGTATTCGTTCTTGACGTAACGGCCCGCATATTCCCTGTAAAGTTCCACATTGACATATTTCTTTACAAACTCCTCATCCATCTCTTCTACCGGGACAAACCTGCCCTTCTTGTCTACCATGGGTATGACATTCCCTGATTTATCTTTTACCAGTAGCGGAGGTATATTGTATTGACGGGCAACCTTAAAGTCGTCCGCTCCAAAAGTAGGGGCAATGTGCACAATCCCTGTTCCTTCTTCTGTAGAAACAAAATCACCTGAAACAACAACAAAAGCATTTTCACCCGGATTGACCCAGGGAATGAGTTGCTCGTACCGGATGCCTTCCATCTGAGATCCTTTGAATTCCCTCACCAGCTCAAAAGGAATATGTTTGTCTCCCGGCTGATACTCTTCCATTTTCAGGGATGCGTTCTTTTCGGGGAAAAAGTTTGGCATCAGGTCTGCAGCCAATATCAGCTCCACCGGGGTACCTGAATAAGGATTGAAGGTACGCACCTGTCGGTACAGAATGTCTTTGCCAATGGCCAGGGCTGTATTGGATGGAAGCGTCCAAGGAGTAGTTGTCCATGCCAGGATAAACACATCCAGATTGGTATCCTGGAATAGGAAATCTGATTTTGCATCACGGATTACCTTAAATTGGGCAACAACTGTCGTATCTTTAACGTCTCTATAGCATCCCGGCTGATTAAGTTCATGGGTACTGAGACCTGTTCCTGCTGCAGGAGAATATGGCTGAATGGTATAGCCCTTGTATAACAATCCTTTATCATACAATTGCCTTAAGAGCCACCACAAGGTCTCAATATAACGGTTATCATACGTAATATAAGGGTTGTTCATGTCAACCCAGTATCCCATAAGTTCTGTCAACTCTTCCCATTCGCGGGTATAGCGCATCACATCCTTTCGGCAGTACTCATTATATTCGGCAATGGATATGGTTTTCCCGATATCTTCTTTGGTAATGCCCAACGCTTTTTCAACACCAAGTTCCACCGGTAATCCGTGCGTATCCCAGCCGGCTTTGCGCTCAACCCTGAAACCCTGCATGGTCTTGTAACGGCAGAATATATCCTTTATAGTCCGGGCCATAACATGATGAATTCCAGGGATACCATTGGCTGATGGCGGGCCTTCGTAAAAGATAAACCTTTTTTCTTCAGGTCTCAATTCTATACTCTTAGCAAAGGTTTGGTTTTGTTTCCACCAATCCATAATTTCCCTGTTCACGCCAGGAAGATCAAGCCCTTTATATTCGGGAAACAACTTCTTCATAAGTTAGTATATCTCTTATTAACCCTTAAAAAATAAAACCGACAAATTTATAAAAATTTGCCACACTACCAATTTGGAATTAGGACTAAGAAAACGCTAAAAGTCAGGAAATCAATTCATGACAGGATTATCCCTTTCGTAAAGTAAAACTGAAAACAGAACCTTTGCCAGGGGTACTCCTTACAGAAATGTTTTGCCCATGGGCTTCCAGTATATGCTTGACAATGGCCAGTCCAAGACCTGTACCACCGAAATCCCGGGAGCGGCTTTTGTCGATCCGGTAAAAACGTTCAAAAATCCTGGGTAAATGCTCCGCTTCGATACCTATACCGGTATCACTGACTTCCACCAGAATGGTATCACCAATGTCAAGGCAGGAAACTGTTGTGAAACCACCTTCGTTGCCATAATTAATCGAGTTAATGATCAGATTGTTCATTACCTCATAGATACGTTTTCTATCAGCATAAACCTTTACAGGCCTGTCGTATTTGCGATCCAGTTGCAGACTAATGTTCCTCTTTTTGGCTCTTTCTTCCTGCATTTCAAAAACTTCTTCTACCAGCTTTAAAAAATTAAATACTTCAAATTGCATTTCTGCCTCACCCGATTCCAGCCTGGCAATTGCTTCTAAGTCTTCCACAATGGAAATCATCCGGTTAATACTTTTTTCTGTTTTTTCAAGATATAGCCTGTTTATGGAAGGATCTTCAAGCCCGCCGTCAAGCAGGGTAAGTATATATCCCTGAATGTTAAAAATGGGAGTTTTAAGTTCATGGGAAACGTTGCCCAGAAATTCCCTGCGATACTTTTCCATTTCCTTTAGCCTGGCTATTTCTCTGTTGCGGCTTACAACCCAGTTTATCACATCCTGACTTACCTGTCCAAGAGTTGCTCTGTTTGCTGAAACAAGTCCCCTGTTGCTATCTTTACGTCCTGTTCCATGAATTATTTGGTAAAGAGGAGTTATCTTCTTCTGTATGAATCCCTGAAGCAGGAAAAATACCAACAGGAAAATCAGGGTAAAAACCACTGCGAAAACAAGAAAAACAAACCAGGTAGAAAATACTCCCTGATTGCTGAGTAAAACAGCAATAACCGCCAGAATTCCTGACACTGAAGCCGTAAGAATCGCTACCAAACCGGTGCCTGATGAACGCATCTTTCACAGCTTATTTTTGCAATTGTTCCTTTAGAATCTTTGCGATGTACTTCCCGATAATATCGAATTCAATATTGACAACGGTGCCTGGTTTAATGGAATGAAAATTCGTGTGTTCATATGTATAGGGAATGATAGCAACATCAAAACCATTGGATCGCGAATTCACTACCGTTAAACTGACACCGTTTACTGCAACAGACCCCTTTTCTACCGTAATATTCCCGGAAGAAGGATCATAGGCGAAAGAAAAGTACCAACTTCCCTTTTCTTCCCGCACTTCGGTACATACAGCAGTCTGGTCCACATGCCCCTGTACGATGTGCCCGTCAATTCTCCCGTTCATCAGCATGCTTCTTTCCAGATTCACCTTATCGCCCACCTTCAGTAAACCCAGATTCGATTTCAGCAAAGTTTCTTTGATCGCTGTAACTGTGTAGTATCTGTCTTTAATGTCAACCACCGTAAGACAAACCCCGTTATGGGAAATGCTCTGGTCAATTTTCAGCTCGTTAATAAATGATGGTGCGATACTGATATGGAGATTTTCCCCTTCGGGAACCAGAGCAACTACCGGGGCTGCCTCTTCAACTATTCCTGAAAACATACCTTTTTTCCGCAAATGTATACAAAATACAAATGAAAATTGGCCTATATTTGTGCCATTTCTGCCTATGAATCTTCCTGACAAACGGATTATACGTTTTATACGGCGCCATCATGTTCTGACGCTTTCAACAATGTCGGAAAATAGACCCTGGGTAGCTCATTGCTTTTATGCATATTACGAGAAAGAACAAATGCTTGTTATTACTTCCGACCAAACAACAAAGCACGTCAGGGAAGCTCTTCGGAATAATCTTGTCGCAGGAGGCATTGTTCTTGAAACCCGATGGATAGGAAAAATCAGAGGTATTCAGTTCGAAGGACTTTTTGAAGAGCCTCACGGGGAAATGTACCGGAAAGCACATGCAATCTACCTTAAGCGATTCCCTTTTGCTATTCTGACTAATACCAGCCTCTGGACTATCCGTCTCACTGGAATCAAAATGACTGATAACCGACTTGGATTTGGTAAAAAGCTTTTCTGGATAAATAAGGATTACCAGCAATATGTATCTGCCGACTTATTGGAAAAATCATTACAATAAAGGCTTAACATCTGAATTATGCGCACAATATTGATAACCGGAGGTACAGGTCTCGTAGGAAGTCATTTATTATACCATTTACTGCAAAAGGAAACCCGGATTACTGCTCTGAAAAGATCTTCCAGCAATTTGGAAATGGTCAGGAAGGTATTTAGTTATTACACTTCTGATCCCGAATCACTTTTCAGAAAAATTTCCTGGATCGATTGCGACCTTCTTGATCTTGAATCGGTAATTGAATCTATCAGGGGAAGCAAATGCGAAGAGTTGTTTCATTGCGCAGCCATGGTCTCATTTCGTGCATCTGAGCACAAAAAAATGATAACTAATAATGTTACAGTTACAGAAAACATAGTTAACGCATGTCTTGATCAGGGCATCAGAAAAATGTGCTATGTGAGTTCCACTGCTGCTCTTGGATCGGCCTCCGAGGAAGAAGAAGTTACAGAAGAAAGCATCTGGAAACCATCTTCTGCACGTTCCGCTTACGCCTTCAGCAAATTCAGGTCTGAAATGGAAGTATGGCGCGGTATAGAAGAAGGCCTTCGTGCGGTCATTGTCAACCCTTCGATTATTCTGGGTCCCGGATTCTGGAGCAAAGGAAGTTCATCCATTTTTTCTGCTGTTTATAAAGGAATGAAGTTTTATACCAACGGCATTACCGGATATGTTGATGTGCGGGATGTGGTTCAGATAATGGATCTTTTGATGCAGTCAGATATTGTGGGGGAACGTTTTATCGTTTCTTCACAAAACCTGAGCTATCGGGAAATTTTTACCATGATCGCCAGGGAACTGGGAAAAGAACCACCAAGGTATTATGCAAATTCCGCAATGACCTATAGTGCATGGATTTTTTCATCCTTACTCTCACTGCTTACCTCCAGGGATCCCTTGCTTACTAAAGAAATGCTGTCAGCTTCCCGATCCAAAGTCAGGTTTTCAAATCAAAAAGTAAAAGAAATACTTGGTTATCAATTTATTCCTATTAATGAAACTGTTCATTTTGTAGCTCAGAAATTTCTTAATGATATTCAAATGAATACCTTCAACCAGTAAAAGAAATGAAAAAGGTAGAATATTTGTAGCATTTTTCACAGGTTTCAAAATGGACAAAATTTTGAGATTGTTTAAAACATTTATATGAATTGTTCGTTTCTGTCATATAAGAAAACCCAATTATTTTTATAAATTCGCAAATGAATTGATACTAAATATTTTCCTGATCATATGATCAACAAAGATGAAAGCAAAATAATAATTGTCCCCTGGGACTTTACCCGTATCTCAGAGTATGCTCTGGAATATGCCATTCACGCTGCTCATGCTCTTGAAAAGGAAATTTTTCTGCTTCATATTGTTAATAAGGAAGCATCAGAGGAACAGGAAAAAGAAGCTCTGAAAAGGCTTGAGAAACAAGCCGATGAAGTTCTGCAGAAATATCAGTTTCAGGTTCAGCCGGTGGTGAGAAGAGGAAGTATTTTCAATGTAATTTCTGATTATGCCTCAGAAGTTAAGGCCGCACTGGTTGTAATGGGAACACATGGCGTTACAGGTACTCAGAAAATTACCGGTAGCTGGGCTTTGAAAGTGATCATTGGTTCAAAAGTTCCCTTCCTCGTGGTTCAGGAAAAACCTGGAGAAGCAGTAGGATTCAATAAAATAGTCTACCCGGTAGATTTCAAAGGCGAAAACAAAGAACAACTTCAGTGGGCAATCTATTTCGGGAAATATTTTAACTCGAAAGTATATCTTTTTAAAAGACCTTTCCGTGATAGTTCCCTGCTCAAAAAAACCAATACCAATCTGAATTTTGCAGTTCGCTTTCTGCGTCAGAATAATCTGGAGTATGAAATTGTTGAAGCTCCGGGAAAAATTAGTTTTGACAGAGAAACTATTCAGTTTGCAGTTGATATTAAGGCAGACCTGATCATCATCATTACTTCCCGACACTTTACCTTCCTCGATTACCTCTTTGGAAACCGGGAACAAAGAATGTTGAGTAACCCCTCCAATATACCAGTATTGTGTGTTAATCCACATGCAACCAGTGCTGGCGTCGGTCAGTTCATGTGGGGAAGCACCTGATGGATGAGGGAATATACCTAATATATTCATTCTTAAAAAATTAGGCAAACTCTCTTGAAGTGGATAAAACGCTGAAAATTTTTGAGAAAGCAATCATCTTTATCCTTCTAACTGTAATGATGATTGTTATTTCTCTTTCTCTGATTGACTTAATTTACCAGCTGATTCAGCTTATTCTCACATCCAATTTTCTGGTTCTCGGTATTGATGAATTGTTCAACTTGTTTGGATTCATTCTGCTGCTTCTCATTTCTCTGGAGCTACTCCAGACCATCAAAATGTACCTTGATGAAAAAATAGTCCATACTGAAATTGTTCTGGAAGTTGCCATGATTGCCCTTGCAAGAAAAATCATTATTATAGATTTCGAAAAGGTTAATAGCCTGAATGCAATTGCCATTGCCTCAATATTGCTGGCACTGGCTATTGCTTATTATCTTCAGAAAACTTCCAGAAAACGGGAAATCTGATCACCTTTCTTTGCTGACTCTTCGCAAACCAGGAGAAAGGACGAGCAATTTTTCTGTCACCATTGTGATCTCTCCATAATTGATTTGTTACCGCAAGAAAACGGATTAAAAAGATGAATCCGTTGTTTTTCATACAAAGTGTTAATTTTGCAGCTTTACAATAAGATGATTTTTATGGAAATTTTGCGTCGCAGTCGTATAAGTGATTTGCTTAAAACGGATCCTCACAATCAGGAAGTGCTGGTTAAAGGATGGGTACGTACCCGGAGAGGCATTAAAAATGTTGTATTTATTGCTCTAAATGACGGATCCATCATTCACAACATACAAATAGTGGCTGACGCGGCACACTTCGATGATGAGACAATACGACAAATTACCACCGGTGCCTGCATTGCTGTGAAAGGCATCCTGAAAGAATCACCCGGTTCTGGTCAAAAGGTTGAAATACATGCTTCAGAGATTACCATTTACGGGCCTGCAAATCCCGAAGAATACCCGCTTCAGAAAAAGGGACATACTCTCGAATTTCTCCGGGAAATTGCACACCTGAGGCCGCGTACTAATACCTTCGGGGCAGTATTCCGAATCCGCCATGCCATGGCATTCGCTATTCATAAATTCTTCAATGATAACGGCTTCTATTACCTGCATACGCCTATTATCACAGCGTCCGACTGCGAAGGAGCTGGTGCCATGTTTCAAGTAACAACACTTAACTTACAGGATGTTCCCAGAAACCAAGATGGAACAGTAGATTTTACAAAAGATTTTTTTGGCAAACCAACCAGTCTCACTGTATCAGGCCAGCTGGAAGGAGAACTCGGAGCACTGGCGCTTTCCAACATTTATACGTTCGGCCCTACATTCCGCGCCGAAAATTCAAACACCCCCAGGCACCTGGCTGAATTCTGGATGATTGAGCCTGAAATGGCCTTCTACGATATTCATGATAACATGGACCTGGCTGAGGACTTCCTCAAATACCTTGTTTCCTATGCCCTTGAACATTGTTCTGACGATTTGCAATTCCTGCAAAAGATGTATGATAAAGAACTGATCCCACGGCTTGAGTCCGTACTAACAGAAAAATTCGAAAGGCTTTCCTACACTGAAGCTATTCATATCCTTGAAAAATCTGGTGTATCTTTTGAGTTTCCCATTGGTTGGGGCACTGACTTGCAAGCTGAACATGAACGCTATCTGGTAGAAAAACATTTTAAAAAGCCGGTTATCCTTACCGATTACCCCAAGGAAATAAAGGCGTTCTACATGAAACAAAACGATGACGGAAAAACCGTTCGTGCTATGGATGTTCTTTTTCCCCGTATTGGTGAAATTATTGGAGGATCTCAAAGGGAAGAGAACTATGATCGTCTGTATGCCCGCATCAAGGAGTTGAATCTGCCCATGAAAGATCTCTGGTGGTACCTCGAAACACGCAAATTTGGATCCGCACCCCATAGCGGATTTGGACTTGGCTTTGAACGCCTCATCTTATTTGTAACAGGAATGGCTAATATCCGTGATGTCATTCCGTTTCCCCGTACCCCAAAAAATGCTGAATTTTAATTATTTATTCCCCTGCGTCTTCCTCTGCCAGATGGCTTTTACACGGGAAAAATCATTATCTTTGCAGGAAGACAAAAGTCATGCTTAAGCAGAGTTTACAGCAGAAACTGATACAAAAGTTATCACCCCAGCAGATTCAGATGATTAAACTGCTGGAAATCCCTACTATGCAGCTTGAGCAACGAATAAAAAAGGAACTGGAAGAAAATCCTCTGCTGGAAGAAGTATCTGAGGAAGATCTACAGCTTTCAGATGTACCTGATGATAATGATGAAACGGAACAAAATGACAAAGATCAGGAAGAATTTACCCTGGAAGATTATATGGAAGAAGAGGAAATTCCTTCTTATAAGCTGACGACAAATAACTATTCGCCCGATGATAAACGCGAGGAAATTCCTTTTTCAGTTGGCATTACCTTCCACGAACACCTGGAAAGTCAGTTAATCCTGCGCCCTCTTTCCGAACGTCAGAAATTCCTCGCACCCTTTATTCTTGGAAACATTGATGACGACGGATACCTGCGCAGAAAACTGGAAAATATAGCTGATGATATCGCTTTTGCACACAATTTTAAGACCGACGAATTTGAGTTGCTGGAAATTCTCAGAATTATACAGGACCTTGACCCTCCGGGAGTAGGAGCACGCGACTTGCGCGAATGCCTTTTGCTTCAAATTGAACGGAAGGATCTTAACGATCCGGCCGTTGCAACTGCCCAGGAAATTCTGAAGCACCACTTTGACGAATTCACCAGGAAACACTATGATAAGATAATGAACCGCCTCAATATAAGTGAAGAACAATTGAAGGAGGCAATTGACGAGATCCTGCATTTGAATCCTAAGCCGGGCAGTGCATTTAATGATCCCATGAACCGCGCCGATCATCAGATTGTCCCTGATTTTATACTCGAGTACAAAGACGGAGAATTCATTCTTAGCCTTAACCAGAGAAACATGCCTGAGCTCCGTATTAATAAAAATTATAGCCGGATGGCAAATGAGATTGCAGAAAAAATGCATAACCAGAATCAGCAGAAAAAGGAATTCGTAAATTTTGTAAAGCAAAAAACCGAATCAGCCCGACTATTTATTGATGCAATCCGCCAGCGCCAGAATACCCTTATGCGGACAATGGAAGCAATTCTCAGATTTCAGAAAGATTTTTTTGTCGACGGGGATGAAACAAAACTCCGTCCTATGATCCTGAAAGACATTGCGGAAATGACCGGACTCGATATTTCCACTGTTTCCCGCGTGGTAAACAGTAAATATATCCAGACCCATTTCGGAATTTATCCACTTAAGTATTTCTTTTCTGAAGGACTTCAAACTGAGAGCGGAGAAGAAGTCTCTTCACGTGAAATCAAAAAGATTCTTCAGGAAACAATTGAAAATGAAGATAAAAGGAAACCTGTAACCGACGAGCAGCTAACAAAAATCCTTCAAAAAAAAGGTTACCAGATTGCCCGGCGTACGGTAGCCAAATATCGCGAACAGTTAGGTATACCTGTAGCAAGGCTTCGAAAAGAATTGCACTGAAAAACAATGGAAAAAAAACTAGCTACCGTTTTAAGCTTCCTTTTGCATCCTGCATTTGCCCCCCTTATTTCCCTCATTATCCTTTTTTATTCTCCCACATTCCTTAGCTTAATAGCATCTTACTGGAAACAGAGAATCATTCTGATCACCGCTTTGGGTACAGTTCTCATTCCTTTTAGCTTGTTACCATTGTTTTATTTCAGAAAACTGACAGATCAGGTCCATTTAGGAAAACACCGAGATCGCTTTTTGCCTTTATTTTTCAGTACCATTTCGTACTATTTTACATATCATACACTTCAGCGCCTTGCTGTCCCAGATATCCTTCAGATTCTTCTTCTTTCAGCTACAATCACAGTATTTGTAGCAATGCTGATTACTATTTTTTACCGCATCAGCCTGCACACGATTGCCTGGGGTGGCCTCACCGGAATTTTTGTTGCTCTGTGTCTACGCTTTGGCCTGGTTTTTACTCACTGGCTGATTGGTATTATTATATTGGCAGGATTTTCAGGCTATGCCCGCCTTGCCACGCAAGCACATAAAACAAGTGAAATTTATGCAGGATATGTAACAGGATTTATTTTAAATTTTGTACTCATTTATTTTCTTCGCTAGGCTTCCCTTCTCTGCTTTTTTCCGTTACGAGTATTTTTAAATTTCGGAATTCAGACTGTTTTACACAGGTGAAATACCCCAATTGCTGCATCCTTGAACAAAGATATTCCTGTTCAGGTTGACCGGGAGTGGGCACCAGTACAGCCTTTTTCTCAAGTACGCGCAAATCCATGATGGTAGAGTAACCCCCGCGGGCAATAATCAGAGAAGCTTCCATCATCAAAAAGAGCATCTGGCGGGAATTGAGATGTGATACAACCCATACATTTGTAGCTGCCTTTTTTATCTCTGAAACCGAGGGTATCCCCTGCAATATAACTGAACGATAAGGCAAATCGGATAACTTACGTACAAGAAGTTTTTCAAATCTGCTTCGCTGTGGCTCGGGACCGGAAATAATAGCAAGTATATCTGGCACCGGAATCAGCTCAGAATCAATTTTTTCCGGTTTAAGGTTCTGAAAACGTGATACCAGGCCAATGTGCCTTATTACAACGTCCCTGATGTTTACACCCCAGTTCAGGATACCCGTCAGGTTATTTTGCCCGGCTTCGTCCGGAATCCAGATTTCATTAAAACGTTTGGCCCATCTGAGTATTTGTTTTCGGGCGAAAGGACTAAACCAGAAAAGATACCCCGGAAAAATCGGACGTAACTGGTGGGTTATCAGAATACAATGAGCTCTGTTTGTCCAGAGTCCATAGCGGTTATCGGAAATAACAATATCCGGGTGAATTTCATCAATAATTTTTTCAAGTGTTTGGTGCTCCTTCCCAACAAAGCGAATAAAAAAGAATAAATACCGGAAAAATTGAAAAAGTTGTATGCCTTTTACACCAATGCGTACCTTGGAGCCTCTGATCAACACATATCTTAGTCCGGGAAATTCTTTGCGTAACAAGGTTAATGAAAGACCGGAACCGCCAATGATCACTTCGCAACCTGATTCCAGCAATTCATAAATTATGGGAATACATCGTGTGGCATGACCCAGTCCCCAATCGAGCGGAACAACAAGCACTTTTTTCCCGCTGACAGGCAATATACCCTCTTTTTGAATGCTGGTATTGATTCGATTGCCATTCATAACCCTAACAATAAACCTCCGCCTGCAAACCAGCAACAGAAACCCTATGGGCAATTTCTTGCAGTTCAGGAAGAGAAACCTTTTCCAAGGTACCTGATGCTGTTGCTCTTTCAATTGAATAAATCATTACCAGATCCGGCCACAGATTTTTTACTACCTCTAACCATGCGTTTACCTCTCTTTCAGTAGTGTTGTCTACATACTTATCTCCGACTATACCTCTAACAAACAAACTCTGAATAACCAAACCCTTTTTGAAGAGGGAAAGATTTTGCAACAAATGATGCAAGGTAAAGCCTGCCGGCGGATTGTTGATTATCCTGAAGGTATTTTCAACAGCCGTATCCAGTTTAAGAATATTGAGATCAGCTTTCATCAAAGCTTCCCTAACTTCCGGGATATGCGCCCGACTGGCATTAGAGAGAACAGCAATTTTTGCAGAAGGACAGTAAGAATTACGAAGCCCGATAACTTCTTCCATAATCACCTTAAAAGAGGGATGGAGCGTAGGTTCTCCGTTCCCCGCAAAGGTAATAGTATCAATATCCTTACCTTCCTTTTTAAATAAACTCAGTGTTTTTTCAAGTTGAGTAACTACCTCGTTAACGGAATGCAGCCTGGTATGATTCTCCCCCTTGTTTAAAGACCACCCGCATTCACAGTAAACACAATCGTAATTGCAAATTTTGGTTGTGTCTGGAAGAAGATTAATCCCCAGCGACCTACCAAGCCTTCTGCTGAAAACCGGACCAAAAACAACCGAATCGAAAAGAAATGTTCCCACGCGTCAAAAATTGATACAAAATTAGAATGAAACCAGCTGAAAAAAATTCGCGCAAGACCTTTCTGCCAGCCTTGCGCGAATCGTAAAGATCAGATTAGCTTACTGGCATTTGAGCTTTTGCTCTATATAATATTTTGCACTTGCTTCAAAATTCTTGTCTTTCATAGCTTCTCGAAATGCTGAACAGGCCTTTTCATTCTGGTTCAAACCCATGTAGGCAGTACCCAGTTCAAATTGTAACTTGCCGGCATCCGCCGGAGCAGCTACCTTCAGCCCTTTTTCGCCGGCATTTACTGCATCTTGCCATTTTGATTGCTTATTATAAATAACAGCAAACAAATAATATATATCCGCAAATTGATCATCATACTCCATGGCTTTATTCAGGTAATCCAAAGCCAGTGAAAAATTCTGCTTCTTGTTCTCCTGATTGGCCTTAATAAGAAGGAAATCACGGGCAACTTTCTTTGCCTGATCTGCTGTTTTCTGATCATTGTCCGCTTTTGAAGCTTCAATCGCCTTGTCCATAGAGCCGGTTACCTGGTTAATGTCTTCCTTTTTCCGGTAAATTAATCCAATCACGAGCCAGGCCCTGGCAAATGCGGGATCAAGTTTGACAGCCTCATTAAGGTTTTCCAGTGCTTTGTCTAAATTATTCTCTTTATAAAACTGGGTACCGATGGCATAGTAAAGCTGAGGCTCAACATCCTCCGCCTTCTTTTGTGTTTTTTCATCCCCGTATTTTTTTGCCACTTCTACCGTTTTCTGAAAACGGGCAAGAGCTTCCTCCATTTTCTTGTTTTTATAAGAATCATAGGCCAGATCGTAATACAATGAAGGCAGGTTAGCAACTATCCCCATTTTGAGAGAATCGGCCTCCGTTCCAATTGCTTCGCAGATGGCAACCGCTTTTTCAAACTGCTGAATTGCCGCCGCTTTGTCCGTTTCGAGCAAAGCAATGGCAGCATTATATTCATCATAGGCTTCCTTAAGTGTCTGAGCACCTGCAGTACGACCACACAAAAGCGTCAGAATAATAAGGAATCCGGTTGCAATGGATCTCATCTTCATATTCATCTTTTTTTGAAACTTGACAAAGATAGAAAAGCTGTATATTTTTCAAAATTAAAGTCATCAATTTTGATGCCAGAAGTCAAATAATTTTCAATCACTCTTTTTGAAATAGTTATTTTTGTCATTTATATGAAAACAAGAAACCATGTCAATCCAGGTACAGCATGTAACCAAAAAATACGGAAAGCAGAAGGCTCTTGATGATGTCAGCTTTACAGCCGATAAGGGGGAAATTCTTGGATTTTTGGGACCAAACGGTGCGGGCAAAACTACCATGATGAAAATTATTACCGGATATCTTGTACCAGATGCCGGAAGCGTCTTTGTATGTGGTCATAATGTTGCTCTTGAGCCGTTGAAAGCACGGCGAAAAATCGGTTACCTTCCGGAAAATAATCCCCTCTATTACAATATGTACGTTCGTGAATACCTTTCTTTTGTAGCTGGAATATATTTCCCGGCAGCTGATATTCACAAGAAAGTTGAACAAATAATTGAACGAACAGGGCTTTCTCCCGAACAACACAAGCAAATCGGAATGCTCTCCAAAGGGTATCGGCAACGTGTTGGCCTGGCGCAAGCCCTTCTTCATGATCCGGAAGTGTTGATACTCGATGAACCGACTTCCGGACTGGATCCGAACCAGATCGTGGAAATCCGCAACCTGATATCCGAACTTTCTGTCAATAAAACTGTTCTTCTTTCAACACACATAATGCAGGAAGTGGAAGCAATCTGCCACCGTATCATCATTATTAACAAAGGAAGACTGGCAGCCGAAGGCGATACTTCGGCCATACTTTCCGAAGGGAAACCCGGTCAACAGACAATACTTATAGAACTCAACGGAATGATTTCTGAAAAGGATCTTCTCTCAGTCCCTGGTGTTTCAGCGGTAAAAAATACAGGCAATTACCGATGGGTCGTATCCGGTACTACTGAGCCTGATATCCGAACCACCCTGTTTACCTTTGCAGTTGAACGCGGACTAGTAGTCCTTTCGCTGCAACGCAAAGAAAAAAATCTGGAAGAAGTATTTCGTGAGATAACAAATAACTCAAATTAAACTTTAACAAATTATGAATGATTATTTGCAAGCTCTGATTTTTGAGTTTTTACAGGAGCAAATTGAGGATGAACCTATTCAAGCAAAACCTGATCACTTCTGGTCAGCTTTAAAAACAACCGGCACTGAAATCTGGCTTGATACGGGCGATATGGAAGAAGCTGCCAAAATCTGGACAGCTGAAATGACAGCCCTTACAACTAACAATACCTTGCTGAATATGGAAATACAGAAGGGTATTTATGACGATTTTATTGTGAGAGCCAAAAAGGTTGTAGGCAGCCTTCCGTTAAATGAACAGGTACAGGAAATTTCTTTCATGCTGAACGCACGTCATGGATTGCGTCTTGTAAAACGCTTCGGCGGATATGTTAGCGTGGAGCTTCATACCGATACAGCTTATGATATCGATTCCATTGTTGCCTATGGAAAACGGTTTCATCAGATACAACCTGAGAAATTCATCATTAAGGTTCCTTATACAGCAGAAGGTTTACTGGGAGCAAGAAAGCTGGGTGAAGCAGGAATTCCAGTGAATTTTACGCTTGAATTTTCAGCCCGGCAGAACGTTTTGGTTTCATTAATTGCCAGACCACGCTATTTAAATGTTTTCCTCGGTCGTATTGGTGCGTACATTAAAGACAATAATCTTGGAGATGGTTCGGGTGCCGGTGAAAGAGCTGTATTGTCAAGTCAGGAATGGATCACCAGACTGAATGAAGGAAGAAAAGTCCCTACCCGCCTGATAGCTGCTTCCTTACGCAGTGCCGACCAGCTTGAAAAACTGGCCGGAGTGGATGTATTTACCATACCGGTGAAAGTTGCCACCGATGGGAGGAAAAACCTCAAAGGAAATTTCTCGTCCTGCCTCCATACTGTTTATCCTGTTCCTCTCAATGAATCCGGTCAAAATACATTAGTTGAGAAGTTCTGGGAGGTAAGTGAAACTGAAGTAACACTGGCAAAAGAAATTGATACAAATCCTCCTTCTTCGGGAAATGAAATTATAAAAAAAGCACATGAAGCAGGACTTTTTGATCTTTTTCCTCAGCTGACAGAAGAAGAGAAACTGTTCATTGCTTCTGACGGTAAAATTCCAAATTTTGCTCGTTGGGAAAAACAGATACGGCAGAAAAAAATAGCCCCTGATACCTTGCTTAACCTTGCCGGACTCGCCAGTTTCACCCAGGACCAGAAAGCGCTCGATGACCGCATTAGAAAACTTATCTCCTCCTGAGGTACCGCCCTAGTTCATTCATCAAAACCATTTTCTGATATGGGAGAAGTGAACCCGAAAATCCACGAAAGCTGGCTGGAAGTCCTGCGGGATGAATTTGAAGCTCCTTACTTTGCCGCTCTGAAAGATTTTCTGGTGGAAGAAAAAAAACACTACCGCATATATCCTCCCGGTCAGCTCATTTTTAATGCATTCAACAGTACCCCTTTTGACCAGGTTAAGGTGGTTATCCTTGGTCAGGATCCATATCATGGCGAAGGCCAGGCACATGGCCTATGTTTCTCAGTGCCGAACGGCATCAAACCACCTCCTTCGCTTATCAACATTTTTAAAGAACTGCAATCTGATCTGGGCCTTCCTCTCCCGTCGCACGGAAACCTTCAAAGCTGGGCTGCCCAGGGCGTACTGCTTTTAAATGCTACCCTTACGGTACGCGCAAACGCGCCCCTCTCCCATACCGGAAAAGGATGGGAAATATTCACCGATAACGTGATCCGTAAGATTTCAGAAAAAAAAGAACATGTTGTATTTCTCCTCTGGGGAAAACACGCTCAGGCTAAAGAATCTCTCATCGACCTGAACAGACATTATGTGCTCAAAGCCGCTCACCCTTCTCCCTACTCAGCTAACGGTTTTTTTGGCTGTCGGCATTTTTCCCGTACGAACGAATTACTTAAACTACATGGTTTACAGGAAATTAACTGGCAATTGTAATTTTTTTTCATATATTGTATTACATTTAATAAATATTTGTACTTTTGGACCGTTTTAGTTTAATAGTCGAAACATATGACAGCTCGACTTGAAATACGAGATCAGATAATAGAGACTGCTAGCCGGATCTTTAGTAAGTATGGTTTCCGTAAAACGACCATGGACGAAATCGCCCGACTAATGGGAAAAGGAAAAAGTTCCATCTATTACTATTTCAAAAACAAGGAAGAAATTTATGAAGCAGTGATAGATCACGAAACAGAAATTCTTCGAAGAGAACTTATTAAAGCAATATCCCAGGCAGAGACTCCACAGGAAAAACTTCGCCGGTTTGTGGAGGTTCGAATGCGCATTTTCAGCAAACTTTCTAATGTTTACAATGCTATTCGAACCGAAGTTGTTGCGCATCTTGACTCTATCGAAAAGTTCAGGCAGAAATATGATAGGGAAGAAATCCATATGTTGCAGGATATTTTGCAGGAAGGAGTAGATAAAGGAGTTTTCAGGATAGAGGATACCCTCCTCACGGCAACGGCCATTGTAACGGCCCTAAAAGGACTTGAAGTTCCCCTCTTCTGGTCGGGTGCCCGAAAAGACACCGAAGAAAGAATGGCTGATTTATTAAATGTTCTGTTTCATGGCATACTAAACCGATAATTTTTTTTGTTAAATATTCGTCTTTTCGTCTTTTTTGGTCTATTTGTTATTTTAGTTAAGATATGATTTTAAAAATAAGAAAATATGAAAAGAGTACTAATGAATCGAATTCGACTTTTTAAACTTTATTGTCGTATTGTATTAATTTTTTGTATTCTTTTGCTGAATCCAGTGTTCCATTCCGCTTCCGGCCAAACATATATTACCCTTGAAGAATGCCGGAAAAAGGCTATTGAACAAAATTTTCTTGTTAAATCAGCTCAACAGCAGGCCGATGCAGCAAAATCGCTTAGCAAGGCAGCCTTTACTAATTTTTTACCAAATGCAAGCATCAATGGAACATATACCCGCCTGAACCGGGATATTAAACTCTTTAATGAGGACCAGTTTCTACCAGTAGTCCCTTATACAGCTCTTACGCCGGAAGGCAAAATAAATCCCGCCTCATTTCAGGACCCTTCCATTGCCCCGACATTTCTTGCTTTCGATCCAGTAACCCATCAACCACTTTTGGATGCCTCAGGTCATCCGGTTTTTAAAGAATATGCCTGGATGCCTGCATCTGCTATGACGTTTGATCTCCGCAATATATGGATGGTAAATGCCGGTATTGTTCAACCATTATTCACCGGAGGAAAGGTTCTGGAAACCTGGAAAATGGCAAAGATTAACCATCAGATTGCCCTGTCGGCCAGAAATTACCAGATTTCTGATGTGCTCTATAATACCGAATATTATTATTGGACACTGGTCTCTGTGAGGGAAAAAGTCAGTCTTGCCCGTAAATACCTTGCCCTTCTGGAACAACTTTCACAGGATGTGAATAATTATTATGCAGAAGGAATTATTACAAAAACTGATGTACTTAAAGTGGAAGTCAAACGGGAAGATGCTGAACTGCAGTTGCTGAAAGCACAGAACGGTGAAAAACTCGCATCTATGGCATTATGCCGTATCACGGGGCTTCCATTGAATGCCGATTTGATACCTTCTGACTCCCTTTCCATTTCATTACTTCTGCCATCTGCAGATAGTTTGGTTCAATCTGCTTATCTACAAAGACCGGAACTTCTGGTTCTTAAAAATAGCGTTGATCTCGCCCATCACAACGCAGGGTTGATGCGTTCGCGTTTTATGCCCAACCTCGGTCTCACTGTCAATTCGGTATGGCTTAATCCCAATCCTTTTAATGGTCTATCGCATAACTTCGGTCAGGATGTCAACATTGGTGTAGTATTCAATGTGCCAGTGTTTCATTGGGGTGAACGTTACAATACGCTTAAAGCGGCACATCTTCAGGAAGAAGCGGCACGAAACCAGTATGAAGAAGCCGCGTCTCTCGTTAATCTGGAAATCCAACAACTCTGGTTCTCATGGAAAGAAGCAATGAAAAAAGCTTCCATCGCCGACCGTAATTTTCAGCAAGCTGAGGAAAATTTGAAACTATGCACGGATAAATTCCATGAAGGCATGTTAAAGGTTACCGAGTTACTCGAAGCTCAAATACTTTATCAACAAGCCTGGTCAGAAAAAATTGAAGCTCAGACCGAATGCAAACTTTCTGAAATCAAGTTGGCTAAAGCGGCCGGATCATTGTCGACAGCAACCAATGTTAAATAAAAATCAGTCAAAGTCTCTAAATATCAGAAATTAAGGTATTTAAATATTGAAAAATATAATTTTAAACATTTTATCTATGAAAAAGCAGATAGTTCTTTTCACGGTACCGTTTGTTTCATTGTTGACCGGATGCGGTTCGAAATATACTATTCCCGAAAAAACCGAAGAAATAATTAAAGTAAAAACTGTCATCGCTCAAGCGGGTGATATTTCACAGGTGAAGGAATATTCAGGAACCGTGAAAGCATTTAGAGAAGCCAATGTGGGAGCAACTCTTCCCGGTAAGGTTGAAAAATATTATTTCCATGAAGGCGATTTTGTAAAAAAAGGTGCTCTGCTGGCTGAGATGTCAGGCGAACTCTATTCACAGGCTGAAGCAGAACGTATAGCCGTTTCAAAGGATTTTGAAAGGGTCCAAAGACTACTTGAAAAGGGAAGTGTAACCCAGCAGGAATATGACCATGTAAAAGCATTATATGATGCAACCATTGAAAAAGCAGAAATGCTCCGGAAAAATACCCGTATTACAGCTCCTTTTGATGGAATAATTGCTGAATTTCTGGTAAAAGAAGGGGAAAACTATTTCTTCTCACTGCCTCTTGAGCCGGGTTATTCCATGACTTCCGGACTTATAAAAATCATTCAGACCGATCAGATAAAGGTTGTATTTGAAGTAAATGAAAGAGACCTGAGTTTTGTAAAGCCTGGTACCATAATATCTTTTGTCTGTCCGGCTCTTACTGACACATTTTATGCCCGCGTATCGTCCATAAAGCCAATTATTTCAACTATCACGCGTTCAGCTACTGTTGAGGCTGTTTGCCCCAACAGAAACTTTGCCATTTTGCCAGGGATGTCAGCCCATATTTTCCTCAACCTTCCTCCCATTAAGGGAACCGTAATACCTGACAACGCTATATACAACCGGCAGGGAAGCTCAGTTGAATCTGTATTCCTAATCAGGGAAAATAGGGCCCATGAAATAAAAGTTGAACGACTTGCCACCAGCAACGGATTGACCGTAGTACGTGAAATTGAGCCTGGAAGCATGATAGCAATTACAGGTAAGGACAAATTATTTGAAAACTGCCCGGTTATACCAGACAACAGGGAATAAAACCTAAATGCTACCACAAGCGCTTTTAAGAACCATACTTGTTAAAACCTTAGTTTAAAATCATCGAAATATGAAACTTCCAAAGATAGCCGTTAACAGACCCGTAACTACTCTGATGGCATTTGTGGCGGTTTTGGTTATGGGTACCGTTTCTTACTTTTTTCTTCCGCGTGATGTCCTTCCCAATATTGAACTTCCATCTCTGACAATTATTACAATTTATCCGGGAGCTTCGGCTGAGGAAGTGGAACAGCAGGTTACTCGTCCTCTTGAACGTGTGCTGGCCGGAGCACAAAGCATGAAAAAGATTTCATCTGTTTCACGTGAAAATGTTTCTCTGATTTCCCTTCAGTTTAACTGGGGAACTGATGTTACTGATGCTGCCAATAACGCGCGTGATCTGATTGAACTCGTCAAATCAGATTTGCCATCGGAAGCACGTCAACCCTACATAATGAAACTCAATAACGCTATGATGCCGGTGGTTATCTATGGAATAACTGCAAAGGAAAGCTATCCGGCTATTGAAAAAATTATTGAAGACAATATCTCTTCTCCATTAAGAAAAGTAAAAGGTGTAGGTACTGTTCTATATATTGCCCAGCCTACAAGAGAAATCAGAATTGAAGTGGACCCTTTCAAAATGCAGGCCTATCATCTCAGCATTGCCCGCATTACCGAAGTTCTGAAACTCCAGAATACCAGTATACCAGGCGGGGTCATCAAAACGGGAGATCACGATTTTTCGGTAAAAATACCAGAAGCTTTTTCCTCTGCCGAAGACATATCCAAAACCGTAATTAGTTCGGTCAACGGACAGATAGTTCGCCTTGAAGATGTGGCAACAGTTACAGATGAGCTCAAAGAAAAAGACGAAATAGCACGAACAAACGGTACAAGGGCTGTGGCTCTTTTCGTTCAGAAACAATCTGGTGAGAATACGCTTCAGGTATATAAAGCAGTTTCAGAAGCAATGGCATCCTTACAGGAAACCCTTCCCAACGATGTGCAGGTAAAAGAAATTATTAACAGCGCTGAAGTGATCAACAAGTCGTTGGGAAATCTGTCAGAAACTCTATGGTATGCCGCCTTTTTTGTGATTCTTGTGGTTATTGCATTTCTCAGGGAATGGCGAAGCAGTCTAATTGTAATTGTTACGATTCCCTTTTCGCTGATCGTGGCTTTTATCATAATGTATGCCATGGGATATACCATCAACATATTTTCCATGATGGCATTGGTTATAGCAATAGGTATGGTGGTTGACGATGCTATCGTGGTAATTGAAAATATTTCCCGGCACATCGAAAAAGGATCCAGACCCCGTGAAGCCGCCATATTCGCTACCATGGAAATGGGAAGAGCTATTGTCGCTTCCACACTTACTATTGTAGCTGTGTTTATTCCAATGTTTTTCATTGGAGGAATTGTTGGTATTATGTTTAAACAGCTTGCCGTAATTACCACTGTTACCATGCTTGCATCCCTTTTAACTGCCCTTTCGTTAACTCCTATGTTGGCTTCAGTAATGCTAAAGCCTGTTCGATTAAAAAAGGAAACCCGTTTATATAAGGCAAGTGAACGATTTCTTCAAAGCATCGAAAACGGATATCACCGGTTACTCCAATGGTCAATACATAACCGATACTTATTAATTGGTATTGTATTGGTAATAGCAGCCATTACAGGATGGCAGGCTACACGTCTCGGTACCGACTACATTCCTGAATTTGATGCCGGAGATGTAGTTGCCGTTATCGAAACCGAACCAGGTACTTCGGCTGAAGAAACTGAAAGAATAGCTATCAAGGTGGAGGAAATCTTCCGGAAAGAAATACCCGAACAGGTTTCTTCCTATACCATTGCAGGACAAACAGAAAAAGGAATTCTCACAACCATAAGCTTTGCTGAAGGTAAAAATGTCGCTACCATTGGAGCACACCTTGTTCTTCCTGAAAACCGGCGGCGGAGTGCAGCGGAAATTGCAGAATCAGTAAAAAAACAAATTGCGCTAATTCCAGAAATTGAAAAATTCCATGTAACCGGAGGAAGTATGCTTTCATCCGCACTTCTGGGAAATGTCAAACCAATAGAAATCAAAATAACC
This sequence comes from uncultured Bacteroidales bacterium, assembly GCA_964548125.1. Taxonomy (GTDB): domain Bacteria; phylum Bacteroidota; class Bacteroidia; order Bacteroidales; family JAAYUG01; genus JAAYUG01. Next base: position 25,054 of record CAZJQN010000008.1, read on the forward strand.
GGTAATAATATTCCGGTAATGGCAGCTACGGCAGAAAAAATCCGGGAGGCAATGAACAACGATCCTGTATTTTCAGGGGTTGAATCCTCTGCTGATCAGGGAACTCTTGAGTTGCAGATTCATATTGACCAGGACAGGGCTTCCGAACTGGGACTTAACACAGCACTGATATCTTTACAGATACGCCAGGCTCTTTATGGATCCGATGCAGGCGAACTACAGGAAGAAGGAGATGATTACAACCTTGTGGTAAGGTATAGAAAGGAATACCGCAGGCAGGCCAATGATTTGAAAAATATTATGATCAGCACGCTTACCGGCAAAATGGTTCCCCTGTCGTATGTAGCTGAAATTACCCAGGAAAAAGGCCGTACAGAGATCCGCAGAGAAAGCCAGCAGAGAATCGTAAAAGTAATGGCCTCTGTGAACGGAGCTTCTCTGAGTGAAGCTGCAGACCATGCCCGAAAAATAATTAACCAGACTGACATTCCTGAAAATGTTGACGTGGAAGTAGCCGGACAGGTTTCTGAACAAAAAGAATCGTTCAATAATCTATGGTTGATATTTATTCTGGGAACTCTCATGGTATATATGATTATGGCTGCACAGTTTGAATCGTTGAAAGACCCTTTCATTATTTTATTTGCCATCCCCTTTGGATTAATAGGCATTGTATGGGCCTTCAGCATAACCGGCCTTACGCTTAGCGTTGTAACGTTTATTGGAATGATCATGCTCCTGGGGATTGTTGTCCGAAACGGTATTATTCTGGTTGACTATACCAATCTCCTCTTGCAGCGAAACCTTCCTCTCGAAGAAGCAGTCACCCGGGCAGGACAGTCCCGGCTCAGGCCCGTCCTTATGACTTCTCTTGTGGCTATCCTGGGAATGATTCCAATGGCGGTTAGTTCCGGAATGGGTTCTGAAATGTGGTCTCCTCTTGGAATTACACTGATCGGAGGATTAACCATATCACTCCTCATTACTCTTATCCTGGTACCGGTAATATACTACATGCTTCATTTAAGAAGAAAGGAAAATGCAAAATAAAAACCAAGGGCACAGGACTCAGTCTTCAGTCAGGAGAGGTTTAATATTCCGGTTACCTTCCAGGTCCTGTGCCCTTTTATAAAAATGGTTCTGTATGTTGAAATATAAAATTAAATCATATGAAAATGTTAATTCTCGCCTGTGATATCAGTATGGCCAATAGAGTAACTGATATTCTTTTGAAAGAACAGATTGGGTCCTGGCAGGCAATTGAAGATGTAAAAGGTAGACTGCCGGGCATGTTGCCCCACATGGATACGCCCGTATGGCCAGGCCATAATGCTCTGTTCTTAATTCAATCAACGGAAACGGAAACAGAAAGAATTCTCAGGGCTTGTCGTTTACTGAATTCGGAAAGCCTTAACAACGACGAAATGATTCATGGATGGGCTTTTGAAACCATCTCATTTTTAAATAGTTAGTTTTTATTACAGTTAAAGTTAAAGGTCATGAAAACACGTCTCTTTTTTACGGGTATTTTGCTGGTTTCAGCAATTCTGATCCTGCCGGCTCAAAAATTACAGATCGGCTTAAGAAACGGATTGAATGTTTCATCTTTCTCCGAGGTAACCGAACTGAACGAAGGAAATCATCTTCGAAGCGGTTTTGGCGGAGGAATTTCCCTGAGGTACAGTATGAAGACAAATTTTGCCATTCAGTCAGGGCTGAATTTTGAACAAAAAGGTTTCCGCAATTTCAGAGAATCCAAGCTTGCTGATGAAAAACTGAATGGTACACTGGAGTACCTCAATGTACCTGTAAACCTTGAATTTTCCTTTCCGGTAAACAAATCACTGAACTTTTTTCTCGCAACAGGCCCTTACGTTGGAGTAAAACTGCGCTCCAATCTCTCTTACTCAGCGATTTCTTCAGGAGAAAATTTGGAAACAGTTGCCTGGAAAATAAACGACAATGATGCCGGCTGGTCGTTGGGGTTCGGATTTATCTTCCCTGCGTGCGTCTATAATATCGAAGCCAGTGTAAAATACTCACTTGGTTTTTCAGAAGTGACTTCTGCAAAAACGGATTACCGGAATAAAGCCGCTCTATTCTCCCTTGCATTTTATTTGTAATTATGCAGTATATAAAGCTGTCAGACAACTGCCGCCAGGCGGTTGTGCTGACGGCTTTTCTATTTTGGATGAACTAATGTACTTTTACTGATTCATTTCTGTGCCGATTATGAATTCAGCAGAAGAAATTCAGCAATGGCTGGGGCAAATTGAAGCCGGCGATGTGCTCGAACTGGCGGCAGGTTCCGGCAAATTTACTTCCTGGATTACAAAAGCATTGAAACATTTTTGTACGTGGACATATACCGATCCGGATGAATCCATTCTGAACAAAGCAAGAGAGATGTTCTCCGATCAGCGTTATTCATTTCGAATGACAAAAGCTGAACAGCTTCCTTTCTCAAATGCATCTTTTGATACAGTGGTTATTTCCCGCGGACTTCATCATCTTTCCAGCCTTTCCGGAGCCATTAACGAGATGATTCGAGTTCTTAAGAAAGATGGCATTCTGATTGTTCATGAAATGCATGCCGATGTTCTTAACGAAGCCCAGCGAAACCGGCACCTATGGCATCATTTTCGCATTGAACTCGATCATGAACTGGGCCGTGAACATGAACCGGTTTTCACACGAAATGAACTCATCGGCATCTTCCGTTCTTTCCCTCTCTCACCTCTTGCGCAGTTTGAATATATCCCTCCTGATTCTTTTGATCCGGAAGAAAGAAAAAAAGAATACGAAAAAGATATTTTGCAACTTGATTCTCCTGCCCTGCAAAAAGTTTATTCAGAAAAACTCCGTCAGCTCTTGATACGAACAAAAGAACTTGGCATTGAAAATCAACCTTATTTATTTCTGGCTTTCAGAAAAACGAATTCAAATCATTGATGTTTATATTATTTCACCTTATTGAAACGATACGATATCATCAATTCATGTGAGCCTGAATTGTATTTCCGTATTGCTGAAATACCAATATCATAGGCATATCCGATATTGAACTTGTTTTCATGGTTATAGCCAAGAAAAAGGCTTATGGCATCACTAGTTCTCCAGGCTAAACCACCCCAGGCAAGATTTCTGAAAATTACCCTGGTGTTGAAGTCCATCTGAAGAGGAACCGGGGTAACACCACGGATAATAACATTTGGTTCAACTGCCCAATCACGGTTTATAAGATACTGATAACTTCCTGTCAGATAAAAATGGGCTTTCAGTTTGCTCAGTCCTGTCTTTGTATCATAGATCTTGATTTTATTGGGAATAAGTTGAGCAGCCGAAAATCCTACCTGAAAATTATTAGCATACATATAAACCCCGACAACTGCATCGGGATAGAAATCGGTATATACATTGTTCTTTGCCGGGTCCTGATCATCGTATAGCTGAACCTTCGAGACGTCCAATTTAAATTGATACAATCCCAGCGCCATGCCCATAGACAAACGTATTTCTTCATTCAATGCAATATTATAGGCATAAGTACCACTAATACCAGTTCGGCTGGTAGGTCCTGTAATGTCGCTAACAATATATCCTCCGTATCCCATATCATATTTACTGCTGGGTCCGTAAATACTCAGGGTATTCACAATAGGAGGATCGGTCATACCCACCCATTGAAATCTGTGGTTTGACCTGATCTGGAAATAATTGTTCGTTCCTGTTACCGCCGGATTAATAACCAGCGGGTTGAACATGAATTGAGTGAATTGTCCGATCTGCTGGGCTCTGACTACCCCGGTAGAACCTATCAGCAAAATCAAAAGCGGCAGTATTCTTGTTGTTTTCATAAGGTGTCGTTATTTAGGTTGAACCAGGATGGTTAGCGGACCGGTCAGGGTCTTTACTTTCCCGCCGGCATAAATCGTAACAACATAATAGTATGTACCAATACCCAGGGGCTTTCCTTTGTATTTCCCATCCCAGTCATTCTTATAGTTCTTGGCAGAATAAACCTTTTCTCCCCAACGATTAAACACTTCCACATCAACCCTCACAAACTGAGCTGCAGGAATAAACCACACATCATTATATCCGTCATTATTGGGTGAGAAACCGCTTGGCACTATCAGATCCCATAATACATGCACCGTTATTGAATCAGTTGCAACACAGTTGTGCATTGTTGTAGCCGTAACAACAAAATCCCATGAATCGCTGCTCTTATCGGGTGTAAATTGGGGATTTATGCTGGAGGGATCGTCCAGCCATATATCATTACTCCAGCTGAAGACGGTTTCACTTAGCCCGGTTGTATCGGTTATCTGGAGTGGTAATGTCATTGTTACTCCTCCCAAAATCATCGTATCCCTGACCATCGACAAGTCAGGAACCGGGTACGTCAGAATACTGACCGTATCATAAGCAGCACAGTTGAAGGTATTATAGGCAACCGCAACATAGCTACCCGATTCACCCGGAGGGATTGTTATTGTCGGCTGACTGCTGATTTCAGCACCGTCAGCTACACGTATCCACTTGTATGATACACTCTGCGGTGATGATGCTGTCAAATCGATAGCCTCATTACTGCATACATTCTGGTCGGGAATGGGATTAATGGAAACATTTTTGGCCGGATCAGAACCAACCGTATAAGATTTTGTCGATGAACACCCCTTGCTGTCGGTTACCTGTACAGTGTAAAGGCCTGCTGTCAGATTGGCAATATCCTTCGAAGAGCCTACAGGTTGCCCATCCTTTGTCCAGGCAAAGGTATATCCTCCGTTACCACCGGAAACATTCAGACTTATGGCTCCAATATCAGTAAATCCGGAAAGCAGACTTGAACAATTTGCATTGTCAATATTGGCAATGACCGAAATTGGCTCCGGTTGTTGCACTGTTACCGTATCACGGTACCTGTGGTTGGAGGCATCTTTTATCAGAACTATGTAATCTCCGGCAGTGAGATCGGAGAAATAACCAAAATCATAATAATTCAGTCCGTTATCAATTGAGTACTGATAGGGTGGGGTACCAAGATCAGCAACCATGCTGATAATTCCATCATTTCCTCCGTTACAGGTAACAGGGGTCAACGAATAGACAACCTGCATGGAACTGATTTCCTCAATCTGAACCGAATCTCTGTAACGGCAGTCATACTGGTCGCGAACAACAATATAATATTTTCCGGAAGCCAGGCCGGGGAAGGAGTCGGTCGGAGCAAAGGAAAGACCGTCGTCAATGGAATACTCGAACATTCCCCCTCCACCGTTTGCACTTATGACAATGCTTCCGGGAATATCTCCGTCCACATCATGCTTTCGGATCAATGCTGTAATAGGCATCGGACCATTAATAACTGCCTGACCGACTGAATCAACACATCCCATGGCATCTCTAACCCATAGCGGATAAGTGCCTGAAGTAAGACCACTGAAAACATTCGAGGGAGAATAAGATGCACCAATAGAATAAGAAAGAGCACCCTGTCCGCCGGAGGCATAGATTGTAACAGTTCCGGTTGCATCATACCAGCATCCAGTAACATCGACTACAGAAATGCTGTCGAGTTGAATAGCCGGAGGATCTGTCAGAGTTACCGTATCTCCCAGTACAAAACATCCACGCTTATCACGTATACCGGTATAATAAACTCCGGCAGGAATATTCATAAATTGCATAGTATCCCATGTCACGCCTCCGTCAATTGTGAAATCATAAGGACGGAACGGGTGAACCGGGGTTCCTCCATGGGCAAAAATCATTATTCCTCCCGTTGAGGTTCCGGGACAAAGCACCGGTAGAACCGATACAGAATCAAAGACAAGAGGTGCAGGTTCCACTACGACCAGAGGAGGTGTTTCAATTGTTCCGCAGAAATTAGCATCAGTAATACTCACGGTATATGTATCTGCTGACAAACCTGTAAACAGACCACTGCCTGCATTGGTTACCGTATCTTTTTCGAGACCGTTCTTCTTCAGAATGTAGGTATATGGCGCTGTACCTCCGTTTGGTATGACAAGAATAGAACCATCCGCCAGACCAGAACAACTGATGTTGACAACCGTTACATCCGGGGCAGTAAATGCCGGCGGTTCTGTAACGACAACCTCCGGTCCGGGGGTAATACACCCTGCACTGTCAGTGACCATAACAGAATAGTTTCCTGCCGGAACATTGGTAAAGACCCCTCCATTGTTCAGGTAATTGGCTCCTCCATCGATACTGAAGCGAATTGTTCCGGTTCCTCCGGAAGCATTTATTGTAATAGTACCATCACCGGCTCCATGGCAGGTTACATTAGTTGAATTAACATCTGAGATAATCAGTTCAGGTGGTGAAAGAATGGGGATAAAATTCCCAGTTACAAAGCAAGAGCTGTCATCTCTTACTGCCGATTGGTAATTACCTTCCGTGAGGTTTGTAAATAAACCACCGTTATCGAAATAGTTGACTCCGCCATCAATGGAATAGATCAGGTGACCAGAACCACCGGTGGCAAAAATGTGAATCCATCCGTCACCACTGTGGTAACAGGTTTCATCTTCTGATACTTCATTCAGTATTACTATGGGATCGGGTTCAACCAGTGCAACCGTTGAATCAACTCTGCAGCCATTTTCGTCTTTAACAGCTATCTGATAATTACCGGCCGACAAATTATTGAAATCACCCGTAGGAAAGTAATTCAGACCATTGTCGATAGAATACTGGTAAGATCCCGTACCACCAGTTGCGGCTATAGACAGGATTCCATCAGGAATTCCGTTACAGCGCAAATCTTTTTTGCTAATGCTCAGGCTGATTGCTTCCGGCTCACTGATCAACAGAGGATCCATGAGAACCATTATACATGAAGGCGTTGCTGCATCACGCATCAATACTGAGTAGCTTCCGGCAGAAAGAGCACTGAAAGATGGTGTTACCTGCCATGAAGTACCTCCATCAATACTGTATTCGTATGATCCCGATCCTCCAGAAACATTGGCAATAGTAATTGTTCCGGTAGCCTCGCCATGGCATGCCACATCAGTAAAGCTTGTTTCACCATAGAGTTCCTGAGGCTGGAAAAGTGTCAGTGCATTGTCAAGTATCTTTTCACACCAGGGGGCAACAGCATCCCGCATGCGCACATCATAGGTCCCTGCTGTCAGATTATTGAAAACCGGTGATGCCTGCCAGCTGGCTCCACCATCGATGGTAAACTCATAGGAACCAGATCCTCCGGCCGCAGAAACAACTGAAATGCTTCCGTTTGCGTTACCGTAGCAACCGGTCACATCTGTCTTATTAACCGTTCCGCTCAGTGGCAAAGGTTCATTGATTGCCAGGGCAGGATTCAATACAACAAAACATCCAGTATAATCGGCATCGCGCATCCGCACATCATAACTTCCGGCTGAAAGACCCGTAAACGAACCATTTGTCTGCCAGCTGGTACCTCCGTTAATGGAATATTCATAATTTCCATGACCTCCCTGAGGATTGGACATATTTATGCTCCCATCACTACCTCCGGAACAGGTTACATTGGTACTGCTAATAACAGCTGTGAGCAAGCCCGGCTGGGTGATCTCAAGTGCCGGATTAAGAATGGTGCTGCAAATCGGATAGGCAGCATCACGGAT
>CAZJQN010000008.1:32799-48907 GCA_964548125.1 uncultured Bacteroidales bacterium
CGGATAGGCAGCATCACGGATTCTTACATCGTAAGTTCCGGCCGTTAGCCCTGCAAATACACCGGATGCCTGCCAGTTGCTTCCTCCGTTTATCGAATATTCATAGGTTCCATGTCCGCCGGCGGCTCCGCTGATCGAAATAACCCCGTCATTCCCACCGCTGCACGATACATCTATTTTTGAAAGACTTGCTGATAGTTGTGTCGGCTGGTCCATAACCAACGAACCATTAAGAATTACCGAACATGCCGGATAAAGAGCATCCCGCATCCGCACATCGTACGTGCCCGCAATCAGTCCGGTGAAATTGCCCGATGCTTGCCAGGAAGAACCTCCATTTATGCTGTATTCATAGCTTCCGTGGCCACCCGACGGGCTGCTAATTATAATGGTACCATCATTCCCACCGAAACAGGTTACATCGGTTTTTGCAACCGAAGCAGATAGTATGGAAGGCTGTGCTATTGTCAGTGCCGGATTAAGAATAACAAAACAGGAAGGATAAGCGGCATCCCTGATCTGAACATTGTAGCTTCCTGCCGGTAAACCTGTATAATTTCCTGAAGATTGCCAGGAAGAACCTCCGTTAATGGAATATTGATATGTTCCATGGCCACCGGCAGGATTTGTTATTGATATTGAACCATCATTTCCTCCGAAACAGGTTACATCGGTTTTGGCTACCGTAGCAGAAAGAACAACCGGCTGGTTGATAACAAGTCCTGCTGCCAGTGTTCTCTGACAGGAAGGGTTGGCAGCATCCCTGATGAAAACATCGTAAGTTCCGGCAACTAAACCGTTGAATGAAGCTGAGGCCTGCCAGGGATAGCCGGTAATACTATATTCAAATGTACCTGAACCTCCTGAAGCACCACTAATTGTAATGGATCCATCATTCCCACCGTTGCAGGTTACGTCGGTCTTGCTTACAGTTCCGTTAAGCTGGGCCGGCTGTGTAATCACAAGGGAACTGTCCAATATTCTGCTACAGGAAGGAGCAGCTGCATCTCTGATTCTTACATCATACGTACCAGCCGTAAGACCTGAATAATTTCCCGAAGCTTCCCATGACGATCCCCCATTTATAGTATACTCATAGGCCCCGGAACCTCCTGCAGGAGAAAAAATGGTTATTGTGCCGTTATTGTTTCCGTAACAGCCCGATACATCCGCTTTCGAAACATTAGCATTTAACTGCCCGGGTTCACTGATGATCAGGGCAGGATTGAGTACAACAGAACAAGCCGTATGGGCAGCATCCCTGATCCGCACATCGTAGGTTCCCGCAATAAGCCCTGCAAAGGACCCCGATGCCTGCCAGGAGGAACCTCCAGTGACAGAAAATTCATAGGTGCCATACCCACCCTGCGGATTTGATACGATGATGCTTCCGTCATTTCCTCCATAACAGGTTACATCATTTTTGCTGACAGTAGCAGTCAGTGCATTGGGCTGGCTAATAACGAGGGCAGCATTCAGAACCTTTATACAAGATGGATTGGCAGCATCCCGCATCTGGACATTATAGGAAGCAGGCGCAAGTCCGGTATAATTTCCTGACAATTGCCAGCTTGCTCCGCCGTTTATGGTAAATTCATAAGTACCCCAGCCCCCGGTTGGATTGCTGATAGTAATTGTACCGTCATTTGCTCCGTTGCAGGTCACATCTGTACTGGCAACGGTCGCACTCAGAGGAGCAGGTTCAGTGATGGATACAGAACTATTGAGAATTCGGGAGCAGGTCGGTACATTTTTGTCGCGAATCTGGCAATTGTAAGTTCCGGCAATTAATCCGGCAAAAAGCGGATTATCGCTCCAGCTCGTTCCTCCGTTGATGGAATATTCGTATACACCGCTTCCACCGCTCGGTGAAGAGAATGTAATACTGCCGTTGTTTGCCCCGTTGCAAGTAATCTGAGTAACGACAAGTGTGGCATTTAACTGACCCGGTTGATTGATTATGGCGGTACCAAGGCTTGTCTGACAATACGGAACAAGCGTATTGCGCATCATCAGCGAATAGGTTCCGGCAGTAATAGGATAAGGAGGAACAGCAGTTTTACTGAATGTGCCGTTGGTGCGCCATACAGTGCCTCCGTTAACACTAAACTGGTACGAACCGGACCCTCCCTGGGGATTGTTGAATTTGATTTCTCCGTCATCATTTCCGAAACAGGTAACATCCTTCGTTGTAATGGTTGCTGTAAGAGGAGCAGGTTGATTGATGACCAGACTGCTGTTCAGAATAACAATACAGGAAGGTGCATTCCGGTCGCGAATCTGCACATTATAGGTTCCCGCCGCCAGGTTGGTGAAACTGCCGCTCCCCTGCCAGGAAGAACCACCGTTGATAGTAAAATCGTACACCCCTGATCCACCAGAAGGAGATGATATTGTAATAGAACCATTTGTATAGCCAAAACAACCCGTTACATCAGTTTTGGAAACGGTAGCAGTCATCTGTAATGGCTGGGTAATCTGAAGACTTCCGTTTAGCACCTTTTCACAGGATGGCTGAAGTTTGTCACGCATGCGCACATCATAGGTTCCGGCCATTAAGGATGTAAATGTACCGGAAGAAACCCAGGATGATCCTCCGTTGATGGTATACTCATATTGACCCGAACCACCAGTGGGAGAACTAATGGTAATAGAACCGTCGTTCCCGCCAAAGCAGGTAACATTTGTTGAGGCCAGGGAAGCGTTAAGTTCCTGTGGTTGCGTAATTTCAAGGCTTCCGCTGAGAACAACTTCACAGGTCGGTACTGCCTGATCGCGCAATCTGACATCGTATGTTCCTGCTGTCAGTCCAGTGTAATTCCCTGAACCCTGCCATGATGAACCACCATTGATCGAATACTGGTAATTACCGGAACCACCGCTTGGACTTGTAATTGAAATGGTTCCATCGGCCGAACCGTAACAGGTTGCATTGGTTGATGCTACGTTGGCATTTAACACTGACGGCTCGGTAATCGTTACCGGACCAGCCACAGCTGCAGGACAATTATTTGCATCTGTTACTGATACAGTATAGGTTCCCGGACCGAGATTAGTGAACAAACCATTATTATTAGCCGACCCTCCCGGTGAAATGGTGTAAGTGAGTTCACCAGTGCCACCTGATGCTGTAACCTGAATACTCCCGTTATCGGCTCCATAACAATCAACATTGCTGGAACTGGTACTGACAATTGTAATTGGTGCGGGATCAACCACTGTCATTGGATTGCTTGTTTTTGAACCCGGACAGGTAACATCCGATACCCGCACAGTATATGTATCTCCCGCCAAACCCGTAAATACGCCAGTCCCATTTTCTGAAATCTTCACAGGTACTGAATTAAAAAGCTCGTATACATAATTGCCCGTCTCACCGCTGCCTGAAACCGAGATGCTTCCGTTGTTATCACCATGACAAGTAATATCAGTAGATGATTGACTTGCAATATTAATTACACCAGGCCCGTCAATCGTTATCCAGTCAGATAAAACAGAACTAAAAGGATAATCCCATTTTATTATTAAAAAGTAACTGGCTTTTTCCAGGCCGGTAAATGTCACAACCGTGTCGCTTGTTGGACCAAAAGATTGTGTTACAATCGGAAAATTTTTGTAAATGGTATAGGTAAACTGGTCCGTCCCGTTTTTCCGGATGGTGATGGTAACCTCCCCGTTGGTTGAGGAACTGCAGGGACTAACATTCGTAACATTCTTGGAAACAATGATTGGCTGTGAATTGACAACAACTCCAGCCAGTAAACCCAGCAATGCCAGGCAGATAGTCTTTATATTCCTCATGAATCCAGATAAATTATATTTTTCTAATCCTTTTGCACCACAATTGCCCTAATCAACAGATATTTGTATTTACGTTATTTCCGTAATAATGTTTCAACCATTCTGCTGGCAATAAATCAACTAATTTACTGCCTATCAGCTTAATGCGTCCAAAATTTATAAAAGCTTAATTTCCAGTTAATTAAACAACTTAGTAAAAATAATGATTTTTTTTATCCATTTATCAATCTGAGAGTGATTTATATCAACAATTTGGAATAAAGTGCAGATTTTTCTACTTTTATTTAATTCTAAAAACAATTTCGCAATGAATAAGAAACTTATATTTTCCGTTATATTGGTCCTTCTGCTTGTTATTTTTTCGGTGCAGAATTCAACCAATTGCGATGTACATGTATTCTTCTGGACAATTCCATGCCCGGTTTCATTACTTATGGTAATCCTCTTTTTAATGGGCCTTCTGACAGGAATTTTTATCCGTAAACCTTCAACGAAAAAAAACGAAAAGAATGATTACCATTGATGGACTAAATGATATGCACAGCTTTATAATGAAATAGACCAAATTAAGTGCGAGATTTTCCCTTTTCTGGTATTAACAGAAAAAGGGAATGCTAGGAATCAGGTTATTTTTTGACGATTTTCTAAATCTTTTTTTTCCTCGTTTATGTGCTGGCTGCTCGGTTAACCTGTTCCGAAACGAATGGCTAATATGCACTCGTTGCCGATATCAGTTGCCCCGTACGGGGTATCACCACTGGCGAAATAATCCAGTGGAAGTTCTTTTTTGGGGTCGTGTACCTGTGATATACGGAACGGCTGGTTTCTTTTTTCAAAAAAAGGGTTATTTCCAGCATATGATTCATTCCATGAAATACCGCGGTATGAAAGAACTCGGGAAAGAACTGGGGAAAATCATGGGAATTGATATGTACGGTTCAGTATTCTCTGATGTTGATCTGTTAATTCCGGTACCTCTTCATCCTCACAAATTGCAGAAAAGAGGGTTTAATCAAAGCGAATGGATTGCCTATGGCCTGGGGGAGGCACTTCGTAAACCTGTAGGGAAAAATATTCTTATAAGGACCATTGCCAGTGAAACGCAAACTCGTAAATCCAGATTCGACCGGTGGAAAAATGTTGAAAACATATTTCGTGTTGTCAGACCGGATGCCATTCGGGGGAAACACATTTTACTGGTTGATGATGTGGTTACCACAGGTGCGACATTGGAATCATGCGCACGCGAATTGCTGAATGTGCCGGATACAAAGGTAAGTGTTGCAACCCTTGCCGTTGCCTAGCGGGAACCCCAGCTATATCTGCCGGGAATACTGACTCCAGATGCCTCAAGAACCCTCTCAGTAAAATGGTTGATAATATCATCCATATTCTTTTCGGGGTAATAAAAGCCAGGGCTGGCCGGGAAAATAATGCCACCTGCCAGGGTTACAGACTCCATATTCCGGATATGAATCAGGTTCAATGGAGCTTCACGAATAACCAGAATGAGTTTTCTTCTTTCCTTCAGCATAACATCTGCCGCACGTGTAATCAGGTTTTCAGCTGTACCGGCGGCTATCCTCCCCAATGTGCCAACCGAACACGGGCAAATAATCATTGCGTTAAAGCCAGAGGAACCGGAAGCCGGAGGAGCAAACAGATCATCGTTCCTGTAAACGGTAAAAGGTAATTTTTCGAAAGACGTTTCTCCCAGCTCGTAATTCCATACTTTTTTGCCAGATTCGCTTATAATAACCGCAGTTTGCCCTGGTTTATCCGGCATCGCTTCTATTCTTTCCAGAAGTTTTTTTGCGTAAATACTTCCGCTGGCACCGGTAATGCCTATCAGCAACCTGACCTGGCTGTTAGTTTTCATCGTCTTCTTCCTCCCAATGAATACAGTATACAAAACGAAAGGTTATTATTGTACTGACCCAGGTTTCCAAGAAAAGTCTGCCCGCCCGGATGATCTCTCACAGGGAGCAAGCTGTAGGAAAAGCGTATTTCTCCGGTAATATGGGAAGAAAAGTTATACCCCGCTGATACCTGTCCTGCCAGTTCAAATTTCCTGAATTCCCGCACCGGATCAATGTATCCATCTCCCGTAAGATCCTCTTTTGCTTCTGCAAGATATCCGGCCGACAGACCCAAACCAAGAGGAATACGTGATGAGATAGTATATCTTATGGTTACTGGAACTTCAACATAACGCAACCGCACCCTATAATATCGATCGGGTTGATCAGGATTTGTCCTGTTTCCTGCACCTTTCCCGAAATAGCGTATTTCGGCTTGTACCTGAAAAGGTCCTGTTGCATTGGTGCGTACCCATCCTCCAAAAACAAAACCCGCTTTATCATACCCGGCATATTCATCACCATCAATTTGATTAACGGATAACCCCCCCAGCAAACCTCCCGTAAAAGCCTGCGCGTTTATTTTCACCTGTATAAATAAAAAAACCAATAAACAAATCAATATTTTTCTCTCAGACATATTCGGATAATAGTTTTTCTTTCAAGATTTTTACTCCTTTACTTGCTTTTTCCCTAATGTAGATAATTTTTTTGCGGTAGGGTACTGTTACCTCATTTGGATCAACAACAAATACAGGAACATGTTCAGGAACAAACTCCAGAAGTCCGGCTGCAGGATAAACCACAAGCGAAGAACCGATAACTGAAAATATATCAGCCTTTTCTGCCAGAGCCACTGCTCCTTCCATGGCCGGCACAGGCTCGCCGAACCAAACTACAAAAGGTCGCAACTGCGAACCCTTTTCACATAGATCTCCGAGGTTTATATCCCTTCCTGTAATATCATATACCAGTGACGGATCAGTGGTACTCTGCGCTTTGTTAAGTTCTCCGTGAAGATGGAGCACGCGAGTACTTCCGGCTCGTTCATGCAGATCATCAATATTCTGCGTAATGATGTGAACATGAAAATGTTGCTCCAGTTCTGCAAGACCTATATGCCCGTAATTGGGCTTTGCTGTTGCCAGCTGCCTGCGTCGTTCATTGTAAAACCTAAGCACCAGTTCAGGATTCTTTTCCCAGCCGTAAATACTGGCAACTTCCATAACATCATAATTCTCCCAGAGCCCTCCTGAATCACGGAAAGTTTTGAGTCCGCTTTCGGCACTTATGCCTGCTCCCGTCAATACAACCAGAGTTTTCATAATGGTGCTAAGTTAAGAATTTTGACCTTCCTGAAGGAAAATAAAAAAAATACCCTAAATAAGAGTCCGGAAACGGAATTTATATCCCGTTTCCGGCAATAAATCTCCTCCTTTATTGAACCCAATCCGTCAATTGAAAAAATCAATTGATGAATCGACTAAAAAAATGAAAGATTTTGATAAGTCGGGGTTACCTCTCTAAGTCAATAGAAACAAGTTGTTTATATATTTATTGTGTTTCTATTGACTAATCTCGGTATAAAGAGATCTCTTATCGGAGCTATCTTAAAACTCCGTTTTTCAACATCCCCTTAATTTTGCTGCTCGCCTTTTAAAATGGTTTCAAGATGTTCTCTTCCCCATGAAGGCCAGAAAGCTGAAGGAGAAGAAAATAGATTAAATTTTTCCTTTGCCTTTAGCAAATAGGGCATGGCATTATCCTTTCCTCCGCCAAACTGCTCAGGAGTATAATATATAGTTGTTCCCTTCAGGTAATAAGCCCTCGGATTGTCTGGATTCAAAGAAATAGCCTTGTCAAGTGCAGCATTGGCTCGAAGAGAATATTCCATGCCGCGTTCCATCGGATAAGCCTGAATTCTTCCCAGGTACAGAAAGGCTTCAACTACAGAATTTTCTGATTCGTCGTTTTTTCTGGTTTTTGCGACATTCAGCATTTCCTCAGCTTTATCAAGTATGGCATCTTTCTTCACAGGATCATTCTCATTAAAGCTGGCCAATACATTCGCATAGGCGGCATAATATGCCGGCAACCATTGAGAAGTATCAGCCCTCGCTATTCTTTCAAATGCCATCGCAATTTTCATCAGCCCCTCATTGCTGCTGGTGGTATCAAGAGCTGCAAGCTGCTCCTTCATAGCTTTTTCATATCTGGACTCCTGCGATATGGTGATCAGAGGAGTTACCAAAAGAAACAAGAAAACTAAAGGTTTCATACGCTTACATTTTATTTAAAAGTAATTGAAAAATAAAAAGAAACCAACTATAAACATTCTTCTGACAGGCGGTTTGAGTGGCTTAAAGGCATAGAAACCATCTGTATCGGGATTTTTTGCATACCGGTAGCCATAAATTTGTTTTGATCCGAGAACATTGGTTATCTGGGTATGAAATACATACAGATTAGCTTTTTTTATACGCACATAGCTGCAACCAATGCTCAGATCAGTGTAAACAGGAGTTGTGCTGTTCATGAATCCTTCTTTGTTCGGGTCTTCAAAAGGTCTTCCGCTCATCGCCGAAAAGGAAGACAGCAACTGAATGTTAATCCGCGAAAAAAACTGTTTGTAAACAGCTGAGAAAGTGTGTGCAGGAAACCACGGCGGTCTGACTTCTACCGGATAATCATGATATAGTCTTCTGGTATCAAGAAATGAATAGGATAACCAGTAGTCTGCATTTTTCAAGGTTTTTTTATCTCGCCAGAATAAATCAATTCCTCTGGCAAAACCATACCCACCTGAATTATACTGATAATTATACGGAGCATATAATGAATCATATCGAACAAGATGGGAATAGTTCTTGTAATAAATTTCTGCTCTGAATGTTTGATTTTGCTTAATCCATTGATAGTTAACAATATAATGGACAGCTTGTTGGTTTGTCAGTTCACGGTTAATCATTATAAACTTTGCTTCGGGTAGCTGGGTGTAATAACCCCACGCTGCTGAAATCTGGCTAAATTCTGATGTTTTCAGGGCTACCGCGATACGGGGTGAAAGATTGACTTCTTTATTGTACTCCGTATATTCACTTCTCAATCCTCCTCTCAGGCTTACTTTTCCAGCAATTTTATATTCTCCCTCAGCAAAAACAGCAGATTCCATTCCATTCAAGCCTTGCCTGACCGATAATCCATCACTTTGTCTGAAATAGGTTTGGCGGTAGTTGCGCAAATTCATTTCAACACCTGCTTTCAAGCCCAGATTTTTTTGTTCACTTCTTGAAAAAATCTGTTTCACAAATAGATTAGTTTCAGTAGTGGTAAAATGATCTTCCGCAGGTTTAATATTGTCTCTGTCTGCCGTAATAGAAAATCCGGTTCGCATCGACCATAGATTACCTAATTCCTGAGAATACACCGCATTCCAGTAACCATTGGAGTTCTGCAGACTGTACTTGGTAAAATCTGAATTACCAGGTCCTTCAAGGGAAAGGATACTGCTACTATGTTCTACAGCGGCAAAGACCTTCAGCATTCCTTTTTGCCGGATCTTTTGCCGGTACATCAGATTCCCGGTCATGGTTTCCGGTCCTTTTATCCAGTGTATCTCCTGAGGAAACAGTTTATAATAGTATTTCATGTTGAAATATTCACCGGAAACCGATAAGGCTCCTTCATGAAAAGATTTTGTGTGCGAAGCACTGCCTCCAAAAGGAAGTATTCCGAAATTGGTTCCATTCCTGACATCTGCACCTTCAGTCGACAAAATAAGAGCTGATGACATCGCCTGACCGTATTCAGCCGAAAATCCTCCTGTACTGAACATAGTCCCCGAAAACAAAACCGGACTAAAACGACCTCTTGCCGGTAAATCAGGCATTCGCGAAGTATAAGGTTTATGAACCAATAGACCTTCGATAAAAGTTCTTGCTTCATTTCCCTCTCCCCCTCTCACAAACAGACCACCGTCTTCACCCACAAATGAATTTCCGGGCAAGGTATGTAAGGCTCCATAAATATCACCCATGGCGGAAGCTGTTGTTGCAATATCATAAGCATTAAGAATGACAGCTTTTTTTTGATCAGTGCTTCCAAATGTACCAGCTGTAATCACCACATCTTTTAATGCGGTCATTTTTTCTTCCAAACTGATTTCAAGAAAGATGGATTTCTGCTTCCTGTCAATAGCTATACGCTGTTCATTAAAACCCATATAGCTGATAACCAAAATGTTCAGATCGGACTCATCTTCTTCCAGAACAAATTTACCAGCGGTGTCTGTTATAGTGCCGTTAAATGACCCTTCAAAATAAACATTGGCACCCGGGAGAGGATTTTTGTTCTGATCCAGGACTATTCCTCTGACCACAATCTGGCTGTTTGACAAAAGACAAAACGCCGATAGAACTATGGCCAAAATAATCTGACGGAACACGATAATTAAATTTAGCACTAATTTACTTTATCGCCAATGCCTAATCAAATCAGGTTTCGGTGAACCGGGGAATAAACAGGACGAACAAGCGGGATAATGCGTTAAAACAACTTTAGTCTTCCGGTTTTAAACCGAATTTTTACCTTTGCACACCTCATTATTGAATATGGATTTTGTAACCCTGGTTCTTCTGGCCATTGGGCTATGTTTTGACACATTCGCTGTATCAGTTACTACCGGATTGATACTTAGCAGTATAACCTTCTTCAATGCCGCCAAAATTGCACTGACCTTTGCCTTTTTTCAGGGGGCCATGCCGGTGGTAGGTTGGGTAGTAGGTTCCAGGGTAAGATCCTTTGCTGCGGATTACGATCATTGGCTTGCCTTTTTGCTGTTGCTAATCATCGGGATAAAAATGATTGCTGAAAGTTTTAAAAAGGAAGAAAAGAAGCAGCTCAATCCATTACAGCCTCGGGTTATGGCCGGTCTCGGTCTGGCTACCAGCATCGACGCGCTGGTCGTTGGTGTCAGCCTTGCCTTTTTCGAAACCCGTATACTGACTGCAGGATTTATCATTGGTGCTGTAACTTTCATTGCTTCCATGCTCGGAATTCTCTTCGGCAAAAAAACAGGTGAACGATTTGGACGTAAAATGGAAATTTTCGGTGGAATTATATTAATTTTGATTGGGGTGAAAATTCTTTTTGAACACCTTTTCGGAATAAATTTATTGTAAGGTCTTGACGTCATTTTTTTCTGCTGAACTATTTTTACATATAATTGTTGGTAACATAACAAATTGTATTAGTTCATTCCTAAAAAATTTACAACTATGAAACCAAACATCGGACGTGTTGACCGGACAATACGAATAGTTCTTGGTCTTTTAATCGGTGCCGCAGGTATTTTCTTCGAAAGCTGGTGGGGTCTTCTCGGACTGGTAATTCTTGGTACCGCATTGATCCGCTTCTGCCCGCTATATACTTTACTGGGCACCTCAACTGTTGAAAAAACAGAGTAATCCCGGCTGTTCATTGCTTTTCTGTTTCCCCACAGAAAATGAATAAATCAGGCCTACTTCTCCTGATCTATTGAGAATCTTTATAAGAAAGCGTGGTGAAAAACTTTAATTCGTCTTTTCTTTAACACATTAGCAGAGAATTTTCCCAACATAATAATTGGATAGACTATTTTGGAACGCATGAAGACAGTACCTCATTTCCGTCGGGTGTTATGAGCACATCATCTTCTATGCGTATCCCAATGTTTTTATATCTTTCATAAACCGGACTTACTTTTTCAAGAAACGCGGCAATTTCTTTCTCTGTGGCCAGATTTCCTGCAATTTCTCTGAGTTGCTGAAGACCATCAGGCCGGAAATACAAACCAGGCTCAATGGTGCTTACCATACCGGGAACAAAAGGTCTTCCTTTAACTTCCTTATTGAACATATATGTTCGATAATCTTCCGAAGCAGGCCCATAGCTTCCCACATCGTGTACATCCAGTCCAAGCCAGTGATTTACGCGGTAAATAATATAAAACTTTCTCTGCCAGAGAGATTCAGGATCGGTCATCAACCCGAGCCTGTAAAGTCCATCGCAGATTACATCAGTTGCCCGGTGATGGCATTCCAAAACACCTCTTCCTGGTACCATGTATTTTATAGCTTCTTCTTCCGCTTTTAAAACCAGCTGGTATATTTCTTCCTGCTCTTTCGTAAAAGTCCCATTGACCGGAATCGTACGTGTAACATCTGCTGAGTAGCCTTCCCATTCAGCACCGACATCCATGAGCAGCAGATCCCCGTTTTGCATTAACCGGGTATTCTGATCGTAATGCAACACCGTAGCATTAGGCCCTGAACCCACTATGGAACGATATCCCGGCATAGGAGAACCTTCCTTCCTGAATCTGTATTCAATGGCAGCTTCAATTTCATATTCATACTTTCCCGGTTTGCAAACCGCATAGGCATCTTCCAGAGCCTTGCACGTGATATTAATAGCTTTCCGCAAGCATTCCACTTCTGTTGAATCTTTTATCAGACGCATTTCATCTGTTAAAGGACGAATGTCAACTATAGGTGCCTTATTTATTTTGCCATCATTTGCCAAACTCAGAAGGATGTTCTCACTGAATCGGTTAGTAGGATCCCTATAAATACTTATACCGGGCTTTGCTATTTTCTTCAAAATTTCAGAAAACATTCTGAAAGAGTATACTGTATCAGCCTTATAGATTTGCTTCAGCTCCGGAGCTGACAAACGGCTGCCTCCGTAAATCCTTGCAATCAGACTTTGTTCCGGCAGGAAAACACTGTATTTATGCGCACCTGACGGATGAAGTACTATGATGATTCCCGGCTGATTAATGCCTGTAAAATATCGGAATAAAGCATCCTGATGGTACTCATGCCGGTTGAATTCCTCATCTGGAGCTGCACCCAGAACGACAATTCCGCCCGGAATTTTAGCCATCAGGGCATTTCTCCTTGCTTCAAATACTTCCTGCGGAATCTGTCCTGAAAGTGATATCTGCAAAAGACACAGACAAACGATAAACGTACTTTTCTTCATGACCTTTTATTTTCGCTATTTACCATTAAAGCCAGGTTATTTACCTTACGAATATACTGTTTCGTGTTGAACTTTGCTGCAGCCCCCCGGTCATTCATAAACCGAATGGTACCGTAAACCGGCCGTTCAGCCCATGGTCTGTCATGAACTCCGCCGATTGCCCATGCACATCCGGTATAGCCATTCGGATCTCTGCCATCAAGCTCATATTTGTCGTTCAGTTTTATAGCAATGCGCAATGCTTCTTCCGGAGAAGATGTCCATTCAAGGATTTTTTTAGCCCAGTACATTCGCATATAATTATGCATCTTCCCTGTTATTACCATCTCTTTTTGTGCGGCATTCCAGAGTTCATCATGGGTAAGGGCTTTTTCGAATTCTTCTTCGGTATACAAATACGCTCTTTCATCGTTGCGGTGTTTGTTTAACGTCTTTTTTGCCCATTCCGGAAAACCTTCGAAACAATCATAAAGTGGATTATAGTAACAAAAATTATCGGCCAATTCACGCCGAATAATTAATTGCTCGAGGAAAGCATCTGTTCCGGGTATCTTAGGAACCTGTTTAAGAATTTCCAGAGCGATCCGTTGAGCGCTGATATGTCCGAAATGCAGCCAGGGAGAAAATCCCGAGGTTCCATCCTCGCATGGATCATTTCTCTTCTCTTCATATTCAGCTAATCCCTTTTCCAGAAAATTATCCAGACCTTTCTTAGCCGCTTTTTCTCCGGGGAAAATATGCTGAATGTCAGGACCCGCGATGGGAGCCTGAACCAAAGAAGTTAGCAAATTCCAGTCGGGTGATTCAATAAGCTGATAAGGAAATTTCTGTTGTTTCAGTTCAGGGAAAGGTTCAAGAAATACCGGTAAAAGACGTTGAATCTTAGGACGAAGCGTGTAAGCTCCGTATTCCTGCTTATCTGAAGCCACCCAGCAGGGAACTATATTGTGCGCATCAACCTCATAAACAGGTATGGTGAGAGACTTAACCATTTCTTGTTTCCCAAGCCTTTTGGCACGCAAAGGGTCAAAATCAGTTATTAGAAAAACAGCCCTTATTCTTTTAAGAAAAGAAACCAGTCCATTGTCACCGTAAGTAACAAAAAAGGGAATACCCAGGTCATTCAGACAAATTTCCAATTCCCTCAATCCATCAATCATAAATCGGTAATGCCGCATAGCAGCCCCTGAAAATGACGGAAGTAAATGAAAAACAACCGCCAGAGGCCTTTTTTTATCTCTGGCCAGCCTATCTGCAAAGATAAGAGCCCAGTTGTCCTGTGCACGCTGATCACGGCTCATCCAGTAAACAACAGGTCCTGCGTCCGGAATACCTTCTTTATACAACCGAACTCTGGCGTAATTCAATTGCTTTTCTTTTTTCTGCCAATTTCGTATTTTTATATTAATAATTCATGCAGGAGCAGAAAAAGACAAGAAGAAATTAACTGGTATCGCTCCGATTTGATTTTTTTCAAAATAAATCCTGAAATATGAAATAATTGAAATTCAAAAGCATATTGGCTAATCTAAAAATATCTTATATGGTCGGGTTTATAACAGGGCTCATCCTTGGTATCGGAACAGGTATCCTTCTTGTATATCTGTTCCTCAGGTTTTTTTTCTTCCGGATTTTTTTTCTGGAGGACAAAAGCCCGTTTTCCTTCATCGATACATGCGATGCATTGAGGGTGGAGGCTGAAAAAAATAACTGGAGAGTGCCAATGGTTCATGATCTTCAGGAAACCATGCTAAAATGGGGGAAAAAAATCAGTCAGATACGGATTTATGAGTTCTGTAAGCCGGAATTTGCTTATGAAATCCTATCTCATGATGCAGAAAAGCTGGTATCATCCTTAATGCCGTGCCGGATTGCTGTCTTTGAAAGGAATGACGGAAAAACTTATATTTCACTGATGAATACGAAATTAATTTCTCTTTTTGCCGGAGGAATAATAAGTCGTACCATGAAAAATACTTCTAAGCAAATAGATACAATAATTAAAAAAGCATTTGGCAATAAACCATGATAATGATATGAAAGCATGGATGATTGAGAACATTATACAGCTTTCAGAAGGAGTACAACCTTTGTCATTATATGATCTTCCTGTTCCGGAACCTGGAAGGGGAGAGATTCTTATAAAGGTTCATACCTGTGGAGTATGTCACACCGAACTCGACGAAATAGAAGGGCGTACGCCTCCTCCATCATTTCCTGTCATACCCGGGCATCAGGTGATAGGAACGAAAGTCAAACAGGGTCCGGATTCCGGGAAATATCCGGTAGGAACTCGCGTAGGTGTTGCCTGGATTTTTTCCGCCTGCGGAGAATGTCAGTTCTGCAAATCAGATCAGGAAAACCTATGTCCTGATTTTAAAGCTACCGGAAGGGATGTGCACGGGGGCTATACAGAATTTATGGTAGCCAGGGAAGATTTTGTTTATCCAATTCCTGATATATTCACTGATGTGGAAGCCGCCCCACTCCTCTGCGCCGGAGCTATTGGATACCGTTCCCTGCGTCTCGCCCGGATAACAAATGGCGAGACCCTGGGATTGACTGGCTTTGGGGCTTCAGCTCACCTGGTGCTCAAGTTGGCCCGCTATATGTATCCTGATAGCAAAATCATCGTTTTTGCCCGTCAGCCAGAGGAAAGAGAATTTGCTCTGCAGCTTGGTGCGGTATGGTCAGGCGATACCACTGATATTCCGCCCATAAAACCCAATACTATTATTGATACAACACCTGCCTGGAAACCCGTGATTTATGCCTTGCGACACCTCACCCCGGGCGGCCGTCTTATTATCAACGCTATACGCAAAGAAGACACAGATAAACATTTTCTTCAGCAGGTCAACTACCCCTCCGATCTGTGGATGGAAAAGGAAATCAAATCAGTTGCCAATGTGGATCGCAGGGATGTTCATGAATTCCTGCAAATTGCAGCCCGCATCCCCATAAAACCCCAGGTAGAAGTTTATCACTTTCTGCAAGCCAATCAGGCCCTGCATGATATAAAACATCGCCGGATCAGAGGAGCAAAAGTTCTCCGTTTTGATCACTCATCGGCATAATATTTGCTTTTATCCCTGTTGATAACTTGGTAATCAAAAAACCAAACGGTTCAAATTTTCTTTGAAGTTTTTTTGTTACTTTTATTTAACCAGAATGTAGAATAGTATGGATTTGCAAGAGTATAGTATAGAGGAACTTGAGCAGATCATTTCTGAGCAACAGAAAAAAATTCTCGTTTCTTATCAGTTTCTTAAAGAGGAAGGACTAAACGAAACCGATAAGAAACGGATTGAGGATGATATAGTTCGCTTGAAAAATCAAATGTTTCAGTATCAGGTCATTCTCAGGAAAAAATATTCCGAAGAATTTAAAAAATCGCAGGTTGGAAAGGGTGATCAGTAAACCGA
>CAZJQN010000009.1:0-47729 GCA_964548125.1 uncultured Bacteroidales bacterium
TCAAACTATCGTCCATAATGAACCCGGCCTCAGCCCACACCAATCGTGGACGTCCTCCCCACAGGCTTGTTCAGAGCCAGAGCATGAGCAAGAGCTAAATTGCGTTTCAAAAGTGGTTGAAAATTCGACTGAAATTTAGTGTTTGGGATTAACAAATCCTTCTTCGTCTTGGTTACCAGAAGAAAATGTCCTCTTTTGTCCTGGGCCGGAATTGCTCAAGCCAGGAGAACCCTTTAAGAATAAGTTCTTCTTCGGGAGCCTGACCGGGAGGATAAATTGTTCCTGATGGTTTTGTAAGGAGCGCTATACGCTGCACTTTTCTGTCTTTCAGATAAATAATCATATCCGTGCTTTCAGCAAAGTTGACACCAATAATATCGGGACCGTCTTTAGTATAATAAACCGACTGGCCATTCCCTGAAACATCAATGCGGTACAATTTTCCGTCTTCATCAATAAAACCGGCCATATTCTTTCCTCTGATCTGATTGAATTTTGCCGAATCCTCCCGGGAAGCAATAAAAGCAGTCTGATAAAGATCAATACGGTAGGGACGGTTTGCCTTAGTTCTGATTTCAATAAATGTGGCTGTAAGCTGGTTCTCGTCACTCCAGAGAACCGGGTTACCATGCATGCGGAATGTACTGTCAGCAGTAGAATAGGTCAATGAGTCACACTTCGCCTGCATATCACTTTTATAAATCTTAACCCGGTAATAGGCAAACAGTGTTTTGGTTTGTGCCAGTGTATCTTCGGTCGATCGAAGGGTATCAGCATGAACAAACATCGAATCCTGCCCTGAAATTTGAATAAAGAGGGCACTATCGGTCAGCATTGCATTCTGAGGTCTTTCGGTATACTCTCCATATTGCCCTTTTAAAAGTACCTTCTGAACCGAATCATAAACAGATACATTAACCATAGCTTTACCGAATCCCGCCCGGCGATCGTAATACATACTGTCTCCGGTAATCCATTGTTTTCCAGAACTCAGAAAGGCATTCCTGTTGAACTGTGCCTTGTCAAACTGCGTATCGTACCAACCGTTTTCACAATAAATGGTATTGCTATCAGAAACAATTTTTGTTGGTCCATGGAAATATGCAATACGACTAACCGTATTGTACCGCAATGTATCTGACTGAATAGTATAATCCGGGTTGGTAATCAGAACTTCCCTGCTGAAATGAAAATTTTTAGTACGGGTAAAATAATACCCTCGTTCACTTTCCAGAACGTTATCACCATTGGTAATCTTCCCCTTGCCTGTATAGAAGCCAACACTGTTTTTAAGGTCAAAATCCAGAGAGTTAGTAGTAAGCACAGTCTGGTTATCAATTAGCCTAACATTGTTTCGCATGCGGGCCATACGGTTATTTCCTTCATAGCGTAGCAAATCGCCATACAGATTCAGGGTATCTGACTGTCGGATGTGAATATGTCCGAAAGCATCCAGACTATTGGTTGTTGCGTAAAACCAGGCGCTGTCACAATTCATAGTCACATCCTGGTGTTTAAAAACAACGTTTCCGATCAGACGTTGAGTATTTGGCCCTATTGCTTTGTCAAATTCGATTGATTCGGCATGCAGAATTTCAATCTGCCTTGTCTGCTGTGCCATGATCATGCCACATCCAGGCAAAAGAACCGGTCCTGATAAAAGAGAAAACAGAACAAACGACCGGAAATAAGCAAAATACTTGTTTAAACACCACTTTTTATCCATCCGCTGTAATGAAACTGGCACTGCTTTAATGGTCCGAAGAGCTGAATAAAGGTATTATTCTGTTTTTCCCGTATCCAATCTTCCAGAATCTTGTTTTTCTTCTGGGAGAGAGCAGCATTCTGCAGTAAAACATAATCCAGATCCAGATTGGCCCTATGTTCATCAATTTTTCTCTTCAGTCTTATTATTTTCAGCACAGTTTTTTGCTTATCGTTTTTGGTAACAATTGGATCTGATATTTCACCGGGGTTAAGTTTTTCCAGCCATGCTCTTTCTTCAGGTGTAAATTCTTCAAGAGTAAGCAGGGAACTTCCTGTTTGTTTATTGAAAACCAGCCCACCGTTTAATGCGGTATTCATATCCATGGTATAGCGGAAAACGGCCTGCTCAAATGAAATGGAATCGTTTCTGATGAAACGGGCCAGCGTATCAAGCCTTCCTTTTGCTTTTTCAATGGCATCGGCAGGAACTTTTGGTTTTATCAAAATATGTCGCGTATTTACCCTTTCGCCTTTTCGTTCAATTAGCTGAATAATGTGAAACCCAAATTCTGATTCAACAATACTGGAAACCCCATTTTCCTTTAGACTGAATGCAGCTTTTGCATATTCCGGATCCAGTTCACCTTTTGCCATGAAACCAATTTCCCCTCCCCGCATAGCCGATTCCTTATCCTCTGAATACAATACGGCCAGCGTGGCAAAACTTTCCCCGTTAAGGATGCGTTTCCGTAAATTAAGTAAACGGTCCTTAACGTCAAGAATCAGTTCATCAGGGATTTCAGGATTGACTACTATCTGCTGAACCTCATATTGCGCCGGGATAACAGGAAGACTATCTTTTGGCAGACTCCGGTAAAACTCTTTCACCTCTGATGGAGTAATTTTTATCGAGCCCGTAATCTTGTCTTTCATTTTCTCAGTCAGCTGTTTTTCTTTAATCAGTTCCCTGAAATCATCTTTGATTTCCAGTATGGATTTCCCGAAATACTCCTCAAGGGCCTGCTCGGAACCAACAATGCTGACAAAATAATTCATGCGCTGATCCAGTTCAATCTGCACATTGTTATCGGTTACCTCAATACTGTCAGCCTTTGCCTGAGCCACAAGAAGCTTTTGTTCGAGGAGGCTTTCGAAAATCTGACATTTTGCATCCGGTCCCGGAACCATTCCCTGTGCTCGCATTTGCAGATACTGGCCTTCGATATCCGACTGAAGAATAATTTCATCACCAACCACTGCAATCAGTCGGTCGAGCACATATGATTGCGCATTGACTGCAACAGGTAAAAGAAAAAATAAACCATTAAATACCAACCACCTGAATAATCGTTTCATTATGCATCCTATTTTTCAAATATTTTCACTTTGGCTTTATCGTATGCCTGATTGTAAATTTTGTTTTCGAGGTCTTTTATGAATTCGAGCTTTCGCCGGTTTAATAAAATAGATCTGACATCTTCCCTCACCAGATCCAGGGGAGCCAATGCACCCGGTAGCAGATAATCCCGGATACCGATCATATAAATATTTAATGAATCGCTGTACTCATAGAATTTATATGCCCTCAGAAACTGTTCCGGGTTAAGTTTAAGGCCGGGAGCGAGCTGGAGCAGATTCTGAAAATAGGTCCACTTATCATTAAAATAATCATATTTCCTGGCATACTGAAAAGAATAGCTTTCCAGGTTTTTGATATTTTCCTCATTGGGCGAACGGGTCCATTCCCTTACTTTCTGAAGATTAGGAGCATCAGGTGGAAGCATCAGAAAAAGCCCTCTGAAGACAGGCTGATTAAGAATAAAGCTTCCGGAGTGTTCGGCATAGTATTTTTCAATTTCCTCATTAGATATAATTGTATCCATCTGCTGTCGCATCAGCATATCCTGGTATTTGTAAATAAGCAGGGATGCTCTGTATTCTTCCAGTTGGTAGGTAACATCCTTCTGCTCATAGGTAAGGTTCTGCTCCGCTTTCTCCAGGAGTAGCTGCTGTCGTATCCATTTGTCAATATAAGATCGTCGGATGCGGATGCTATCCTGGGCAGAAATACCTGGTCCTGTCAGTGTGGGTAGTTGCGACTCATACAGATACTTGCTCCCTACCATTGCAACGGGCCTGCCAAGATCTTTTCTGTTCTTAGAACAAGCAGCAAGAATTACTACTAAAAAAAACAAGAAACAGATTCTTTTCCCGGCAAGCAATAAGCCCGAAGAGGTTTGAACTAATACTTTTGACGGAATATATTTTGAACGACCCATAAATGGCTACTGTTTGCTTTGTAAGTCAGGCATCAATTCACCTTACTCAATACTTCTTCATTAATTTCAACCTTGTATTTTGCTCTTAGTTCTTCTATCCATCTTTTTTCCAGTTCATCCTGATAATCGGCAATAACCAGACCACGAGCCTCCTGCAATGTTTTTTGCGAAGGTGGAATAATTTTCCTTTTCACAACAAATACCACTTTCCCATTGTCTGGTATGAGACCAGAAATTCCCTTTGACCATCCTGCTTTTTCCACTAACGGATTATCACCTTTTTCAACCTTAAGCTCTTCAATTTTGATGCAGGAACGAGTTGAATCTTCAGGACAAACTTTTGCGGCAAGCCATTCAGCAGAGAGCTTTTTCTTTTCACGCTGAGGTGCCAGCTTAACAGCTTTAAGAGCCGTTGTGCTATCTTTGCAGGTATATATCGCTGCATCAAGACGCTCACCCCAAAAATATTTCTTCATATTCTTTTTATAGAATGCTTCCAGCCCGACCGTATCCGTAGCTGCTTTTGACCAGACAACCTTATCGGTTAAATCAAACAGCAAAATTCCATCATGGTATTCCTGCATCAGATATCTGAATTCAGGATATTCCTCCTCAAGGTGATTCTTCTGGTATTGCTGCAGCATATTGTCAGTAAAATCCCTGTAAAGACTGGTTACAAAATAATTGGGATTATGGCGTTTGCGGGCTTGTCCTTTGTCCAGTATAAAGCGTGCAAAATCCTGCTGAGTGAAAGGTTCATTCGCAATGGTAAACATAATGGTGTTCATACCTTTGAAATGGTCTATCCTCCATTTTTCCTTGTTATTTAGAAAGCTTGTATCAATTATCTGAAAAAATGTCTTTAACGCTTCGGGATTTTCCGTAAATCCATATTTAGTTTTCAACTTTCTGTTGGATGCTTCCTGAACAAAGGAAGAGAGACCCATCTGCATAATCTGATTTTTTATTGCGGTGCGCAGTTCTTCATAGGGAGCCAGGGGCCTCTTTTCCAGAAGTTTAATAATATGGTAGCCAAAAGAAGTCTTGATAGGTTTGCTTATGTCGCCTGGATTCTGAAGAGCGAAAGCCGCTTCCTGGAATTCAGGTACCATCCGGCCAGCTGCAAACCATGGCAAGGATCCTCCTTGCATACCGGAATATTTATCATCGGAATATTTCGAAGCCATCTCAGCAAAATCCTTACCCGCAAGCAGGCTATCGTATATTCCTTTGATTTCTTTTTCAGCCCTTATGTATGCTGAATCAGCACCTCCACGCGGCACAGCCTTCATAATATGAGCAACACGCACCTCTCCTCTTGAAGGACGACGTTCATAAAGTTTAATCAAATGATATCCTGCCTGACTGCGAAACGGAGCCGAAATCTGTCCTGGCTGAAGGCTATAGGCTACATTTTCAAAAGGGTAAATCATAGTAAGTGCGGTAAAATAACCGAGACTTCCTCCGCTGGGGGCTGTAGAAGGGTCTTCTGACATTTCACGGGCCACTTTTTCAAACGGCTCCCCTTTCTTTAATCTGCGGCTGGCTTCGGCCAGTTTATTCCAGGCCCTGAGTGTATCTTCCGGTGTGGCATCGATAGCACAACGCACAAAAATATGCGCCGCATTAACTTCCCATTTTAAACGTTCATATTCCAGCTTCGCAAATTCCTCTTCAGTAACGGTATCTTTCAGGTACGACTTAGCAAGCTGATCGCGGTATCCCTGAAGCTCCTGGCGGAAAGAAGCCAGGGTATCCAACCCTAATTGCTCGGCTTCTGCTACTTTTAACTTAAAATTAACAAACAGAGTAAGATAATCTCTAATTTGCGCCGGGCCTGAGGCATTCTCCTGCGTATTGTTCTTATGGTAGATTCTTTCGAATTCAGATTTTGTAATAGGTTTACCATTAATCCGCATGAGAATCTCATCCTGAGCATGACTGGCAAATGGTAGCAGTAAAAACACAACTGGTAACAGACTAAACTTACCCATAAGAAAACGTTTTGAGGAAATAACGGTATTGAAAGGATATTTAGTATTCACGACTATAGTTGGGCGATTCTCGTGTAATAGAAACATCGTGGGGATGACTCTCAATAATGCCAGAAGAAGTAATTCTTATGAAACGTGCGTTATGGAGATCAGCGATATTTTTGGCACCACAGTATCCCATTCCGGCTCTAAGTCCACCAATGAGCTGATAAATAACCTCCGAAAGTGTTCCCTTATATGGTACACGTGCTTCAATCCCTTCGGGGACCAGTTTCTTAATATCATCTTCAACATCCTGAAAATACCTGTCTTTTGATCCTTTCTGCATGGCTTCAATAGATCCCATGCCCCGATATGATTTATATTTTCGGCCGTTATAAATAATGGTATCACCCGGAGACTCTTCCGTTCCGGCAAAAAGATTCCCAGCCATAACTGTATCGGCACCGGCAGCAAGGGCTTTGACAATATCTCCCGAATACCGTATTCCGCCATCCGCAATAATGGGAATACCGGTACCTTTAAGTGCTTTATGAACCTCGTAAATAGCCGAAAGTTGCGGAATGCCAACACCAGCAATAATTCTTGTAGTACAGATGGATCCAGGGCCTATGCCAACCTTAACCGCATCAGCACCTGCATCCAGCAGAGCCTTTGCCGCCTCTGCCGTTCCGATATTGCCGGCAATCACTTCCAGTTCAGGCCAGGTTTTCTTTATAAGTCGCAGCATTTGAATTACTCCCCGGCTATGGCCGTGGGCTGTATCAATCACAATAGCGTCAACATCAGCATTCTTCAGTGCTTCAACACGTTCCGGCGTGTCGGAAGCTATTCCCACTGCTGCAGCCACCCGAAGCCTTCCTTTTGCGTCCTTGCATGCGTTGGGTCGGTCTTTCGATTTGGTAATGTCTTTGTAGGTAATCAAACCAATTAGCTTTCCTTTCTCGTCAACTATAGGGAGTTTCTCAATCTTGTGCCGCTGCAGAATCTGCGCAGCTTTCTCCAGATTGGTTTCCTGGTTAGTAGTAATAATATTAGAACGGGTCATAACTTCCCCGACCGGGCGTCGCGGATTGGTCTCAAAACGCAGATCCCTGTTGGTAATAATACCAATAAGAATATCCTCATTGTTTACTACAGGAATACCTCCAATCTTGAATTCCTGCATCAAATTAAGAGCTTCTGAAACAGTATTTTCAGGATGAATCGTGATAGGGTCAAAGATCATTACGTTCTCGGCACGTTTAACTTTACGCACCTGCATTGCTTGTTCTTCAATGCTCATATTTTTATGGATCACACCCATTCCTCCTTCTCTGGCAATGGCTATTGCCAACTTTTCTTCAGTAACTGTATCCATTGCCGCTGAAATGATGGGAGTATTTAGTGGAATATTTCTGCTGAAGCGGGAAGAAATATCAACCTCACGCGGCATAACTTCCGAATAGGATGGAATCAGCAACACATCATCGAAGGTTAAACCTTCGTCAGTAACTTTATCTCTGAGAAATGACATCGCTAAATATTTGTTAAATTCGAGTGTGCCAAATTACAAAAAAAGTATCAACGAATTGAATGAACTTTACAAGACCGGAAAAAGATATAAAATTAGCGAATGGAAGAATTCCGTAACATCTTGCTGAAGTATTGGGGATATTCGGCCTTCCGCCCAATGCAGGAAGAAATTATCCGGTCCGTTGCCGAAGGACATGATACCCTTGGACTGATGCCCACCGGAGGAGGAAAATCCGTTACGTTTCAGGTTCCTGCCCTGGCCCGGGAAGGAATATGCATCGTTGTGACTCCGCTCATTGCCCTTATGCGCGATCAGGTTGAACATCTGAAAAAAAAAGGTATCAAAGCATTAGCTGTTTACTCCGGAATGACCCGCCGGGAAATCGATATTGCACTGGATAATGCCGTCTACGGTGATTTCAAGTTTCTCTACTGTTCCCCTGAACGGCTGGGGACAGACATCTTCCGGGCTCGTGTTGATAAAATGCCGGTCAGTTTTATTGTTGTTGACGAAGCTCACTGCATAAGTCAGTGGGGCTATGATTTCAGACCTTCCTATTTGCGGATTGGCGAACTACGAGACATTCTTCCTGAAACTCCTGTACTTGCCCTGACAGCCACGGCAACGCCGGTAGTTGCAGAGGATATCATGGAAAAACTCCGTTTCCGTGAAAAAAATATCCTCCGCATGAGCTTTGAACGGAAAAACCTGGTTTATCTCGTACGCCAGGTTGAAAACAAACAGGAATACCTTTTGCGTATTGCAAAAAATATCCAGGGTTCAGGAATTATATACGTCAGAAACCGTAAACGCACGCGTGAAATTGCCGATTATTTGATCCAACAGGGAATCTCTGCCGATTTTTATCATGCAGGATTATCCAATCAATTGCGAACCGAAAAAGAAATGCTCTGGAAACAGGGTAAAATACGGATCATAGTGGCCACCAATGCTTTCGGAATGGGAATTGACAAGCCCGATGTGCGCTTTGTTATTCATTTTGATCTGCCTGATAGTCCTGAGGCATATTTTCAGGAGGCCGGAAGAGCCGGCCGCGACGGCAAAAAAGCATGGGCAATACTTCTGTTTCACCCATCCGACAAAGAAAACGCTGCGAAAAGGATCCCGGTAAACTTTCCCGATCTGGAAATCATACGCAGGGTATATACCGCTCTTGGAAATTATTTTCAGGTTCCTTTAGGGGGAGCCAAAGGACAAGCATTTGACTTTGACCTGTTCGACTTCTGCAAAAGATACCAATTGCATAGTCTGGTTGCCTATAACGCACTGAAAGTGCTCGAACAGGAAGGATACATCGAACTTACCGATGATCTCAACATGCCTTCTCAACTGCATTTTCTGGTAGAACGAGACGACTTGTACAAATTTCAGGTAGCCAATGAAGCGTTTGACAGTTTCATCAAACTCATCCTGCGTTCATACAGCGGTCTCTTTACCCAATACGTAGCCATCGACGAAAACCTGCTGGCTACCCGAGCCAAAATGACAAGAGAAGATGTGTACCAGTACCTACTTAAGCTTCAGCAACAAAAAATACTGCACTACATACCGCGCCGTACAAACCCTGTTATTGTCTTTACCGAAGAACGACTTGAAGATAAGGCTCTTTTTATTTCGACCAGCAATTATGAAGCACGAAAAGGAAGGTATATAGAAAGGCTTGATGCAATGATTGCCTATGCTGAAGGGAAAACCAGCTGCCGGAGTGTCTTTTTGCTAAATTACTTCGGGGAAAAGGATGTTGAACGATGCGGTCAGTGTGATGTATGCGAACGAAGAAATGCCATTGGGTTGAGCAATTATGAATTCAACAACATTGTACAGGCAATTAGGGAAAAATTGGAACAAAGCCCACTGACTCTAAAAACTCTTATTGACGAAACGGCTAACCTGTTTGCCGAAGACACAGTTGTTTCAGTAGTCCAATGGCTGATCGACCAGCATGACCTGGCCTATGATGATCAAGGTCTGCTTCAATGGAAAGGGAAATAAACTGTCAACCTTAACAATTCAGATGATGTTTTAACGTAAGACTCTGTTCAAGTGCCTGATAGAAAGCACGGATATTTTCCAGGGGCGCCTGAGGTGGCACATCGCAGCCCGATGACAGAATGAAATTCCTATGCTTTCCGAGCTTTTTCAGCAAATTGACTGTCCTTTCCAGGACTTCCTCCCTGGTTGCCATGCAGAAATCAGTAACTGGATCTAAGTTGCCCATAACCAGAATATGTTCAGGAACTTCTCTGATTGCTTTTTGCAGGTCTATGGCATTTCCAAAATGCAATGCCCCTGCTCCCGTTTCAACCATACTTTCCGTGCATTGCCCTGTATTTCCGCAGTTATGCAGAACAAAGAGAAAATTTTCATCCTGAATCGATTCAACAATGCGTTTGATGAACGAAGAAGAAAAAGCATCACATTGGTCTGCTGCCAATAATCCTGCTGCTGGTTCTGCCATAATAAGACCCTGAACACCCGTTTCTTTAATTGCTTCAGCATATCCAAGAAGAAAAACAGTACATTTTTCCAATAGTAAAAAAACCGCGTCAGGATGAAGAAACATTTCTGTCATAATTTCAGTCATGCCCATCAGTCTTCCGGCAAGTGAAAACGGGCCAATACAACCGCCAAAGACGGGTTTTTCTTTAATATTCTCTGCCGCCAGTTGCATGGCCTTAAGGTACTCAGGGATTCTTCCTGTCAGAAGGCATGGAATCTTCAGTGTATTGATATCATCCACGTTATTTACTACAGGAAGACCCACAGAAGGAATTTCATTCTCCTCCAGCCGGATCCGGCAACCAAATGCTTCCGCTTCCACTGTCAGATCCATCATTGTGGTAGCAGCGGCAGAAGGAAATTCCTCCTGCAATCGTTTTATGGCATAGTAATGGATATATCCGTTCGTTACAGCATCTGACACCTTCTTTCCAATAAGTTGTATACCCGGATGAGTTAAAATGGGAATAGCCTTTGTGATCGGGCTTTTCATCACCTGTTCTACCCATTGTTGCATGGTAATTTCCATTCCTTTTCGCATTATTTTGATGTCAACACAACCTGAAGTTCTTTATCTATAGAGAGATGTAACAGATTTGCAGCATATCAAAATTAGAAAAAAATTGATAGTATTAACTTTCTATTTTTCAATAATTTAACTAATTTTACCGCAAACCTTTGCGGCAAGGTTTGCGGTAGTATTTTTATGTTGCACAACATATTTTGCGAGTTTTTATGAGCAGAAGAACTTCCCTGAAGGATATTGCCCGAGAACTCAACATCTCTATTTCAACTGTATCTAGGGCTTTACGCAATGTAGGTGAGGTCAGCGAAGAAACCAGGCGAAAAGTAAAGGAACTGGCCGAGTCGTGGAAGTATAAACCCGATCCGTTGGCTCTTGGCTTATTAAAGAATAAAACAGGGTACATTGGTGTTATCCTTCCGGACCCGGTAAATCACTTTTTTTCAACGGTACTGAAAGGAATGAACCTTGTGGCACAGGAAAACGGTTATCATTTACTGACCAGTTATTCGTATGATCAGTCATATAATGAAAAAAAGGCGATCGATGATTTTGTCTGGGCAAGGGCTGAAGGCATGGTAATATGTCCTGCCATCGATACAATTGATATCAGAAAGTATCAGCAAGTAACAGGTAACGGAATACCTCTTGTTTTTATTGAAAGGGATATACCCGAAATGGATGTTGCTGCCGTTACAACAGACAACTACAAATCGGTACAAACACTTATGAATTATCTGATAGCTTGCGGCTACAGAAGAATTGCACTGATAACCAATCTGGAATATTATTCGGTTGGAAGAATTTGTTTTCAGGCCTATACCGATGTGCTGAAAAAAAAGAGGATTGCTCTTCGAAAGGAATTGATCATCCATGGAAACATGTCAATTTCAACATCAGTGGAAGCAGCTCGTCATCTTCTGCAACTTAAACCCATTCCTGATGCAGTGGTAGTAACAGACGACTGTTCAGCCATGGCTGTAATGAAAGTCTTTCAGGAAGCCGGACTTTCTATTCCTGATGAAATAGCAGTAACAGGTTTCAATGATGAACCATTTACATCATATATTTCCCCGGCACTAACTACTATAAGCAGACCGGGGTACCTTATGGGAATGAAAGCTATGGAATTGCTCATAAGTATAATTCGAGAAAACAAATCACTTGCCAGTGACGAAAAGATCATTCTGGAATCTGATTTAGTTATCAGAAATTCAACTGGTTGTCCTGTAGCAAAATAAATACACTGATATTAATTACTCTTAGGTAAATGGTCTATCTTACTCATAAACAACGAAACCAGTTGTTACTGTAAAAAATTATTACTTTTGCAAATTGATTTTCAACCAAAAAATGAGACATCCGATAATCCGTTACAAGGCACTGAAAAATCAAGTAATTGAACTCATTCAGGATGGTCTGTCACCGGAACGCATTGCTCTGGCTATCACTCTGGCTTGTTGTTTCGCTATAATCCCCCTGCCCTTTACCAATACTTTTCTTTTGTTGGTGCTGGCCGTCATCCTGAGACTTAACCATATACTGGTACAGACCATCAATTACATCCTATTTCCCTTTCAGATTCTTTTGTACCTCCCCTTTTACAAACTCGGTACACTCATAACAGGAATGAATATATCGGGCAAAGGCGTAAATTTCATTTCAGTTTCTTCCTTTCACGATATTGCATCCCTGGGAGGAGAATTTTTCCTGACTGCACTGATTGCATGGGCGGTCGTTATGATTGTACTGGGACCTTTGATGTATCTGGCGATTTTAAAGGCATTACAGCCCTCACAGCATCGTTTCGCACGTATACAACACCTGTATATTACTGCCGGAAGAAAAATGCGGCTGGCTTTGTCAGAAATTTTCAAGAATTTTAGAGAAAACGATTAACTACTTTTCCCCTTTTTATTTGGTGTTGCGGTTTGGAAACTCCTGAAAAGCTAAATTAACTTTGCCTGCCTGTATAAAAGCAGAAGTTTTTCCCTTTCCTTCTCCCAGCAAAGCTCCTGAGCAGCCCATTCCAGGTTGGTTTTCCATTCTCTTCGCAATGTTTCATTGTACAACATATCCCGAAGAAGTGAAGCAAGATGTTCCGGGTTGTTGGATTCTGCAGTTAGACCAATACCATAAGTATCAATAATTTCTTTCATCGCAGGGAATGCAGACACCAGAACAGGTATCCGTGCCTGAATATAGTCGAACAGTTTATTTGGCAGAGCATAAAAATAATTTTCTCCAATGCGCTCCTCCAGGGATACTCCCACATCAGCCTTTACAGTGAGATGGTACAACTCTTCCGGTAAAAGTCTTCCAACAAACTGCACCTGTCGAGCAAGGCCTTCATTCTGAACGAGTTGTTCAATTGCCCGGCGCTGGTACCCATCTCCGGCTATAATAAAACATACTTCCGGAAGAAAATGAAGTGCTCTTATTACGTTTTCAATACCACGTCCTACATTAATACTCCCCTGGTAGATAATGGTGCGTGAGCTACTGAATTTTTCAACTGATATGGAAGGCCTGTACCTGGGAACATTGCGGATTACCTCCATATGAACGCCATATTGTTGAAAATATAGTTCAGCAATTGGTGAGCTTACTGTGGACGAAAAACGAATCCGTGGAAGAAACAAACGTTCGAGTAATCTCCAGACATTTCGCACAAAAGGTCTGCCAACCAGTTCCGGCAGCCCGGTAAAATATTCATGGCTGTCGTATATAAGTGGGATACATTTTATCCGGCAAGCTATAAAACAAGCTGTGAGTGTATCAAGATCATTGGATGTTACTGCATTGAAGCGATGAAAAAGTAAATAGAAAAAAAGACGGATGTTGAACAGCGCATAGAAAAGAAACCCTTTCTGGAAAACAGGATTCAGATGGACAATACGAAACGGAAGTTCTGTCTTTGGAATCTTTTTATGCCAACGACCAATCAGGGTTACCTGTATCCCTTTTTCGGAAAGGGTATACGCAATCCGGTGCAACCTCTGATCCGTGGCCAGGTCATTCGTCACCGCAAGGGCTATGGATTTATTCATAAATATTTACACGAAATTATTTTTCGCCATGCATTGAAATTAGCCAATATACTACAATTATCAATAGATAACCATTGACAAAAATGGAAAAACAAGTTCGTTTAGATGCTATCTTTGCAGGAAATCATAACTATGGTGTCATTTGCCGAAAATGTCTCCCTCCGAAATCTGAATACCTTTAGTATTGAGGCGCAGGCAAAATATTACTATTTCTGTGAAGACCCGAACCAGATTCCTGAGGTTCTCGATGGATGGTCTAAGGAAAAATCCCTGCTGATTATGGGAGGGGGAAGCAACCTGCTCTTTACCCGAAATTTTGAAGGTCTGATTCTTCAGATTGGATTTAAGGGAATACGGATAGCTCAAAAAAATAAGGAATACGTGATAGTAGATGTTGCTGCGGGTGAAAACTGGGATGACTTTGTTGGCTGGACCGTTGACAGGAACTTTGGTGGACTGGAAAATCTTTCCCTGATTCCGGGGACTGTTGGAGCCTGTCCCGTGCAAAACATCGGAGCCTACGGAATTGAAGCAGGAAACTTAATTGAATCCGTCACTTTCTATTCCATAAGCAAGAAAAACATTACAACCATTCCTTCTCATGCCTGTGAGTTTGGTTACCGAACGAGCATTTTCAAAAATCAGCTGGCCGGAGATGCTATCATTCTGTCGGTCAGATTCCGTCTCAGCCTCCATCCCGTTTTGAATATCGAATACAAAGGACTAAGGGAAGAATTGCAGCAGCATCCTGAGCCGGGAATACGTGCTGTCCGTGAAGCTGTAATTGCCATACGTCGCCGTAAACTTCCTGATCCAGTTCAGGTAGGAAATGCAGGAAGTTTTTTTAAAAACCCGATCATTTCTGAAAGATACTTCACCACTTTATTAAAAGAACATCCTGATATTCCCTTCTTTCCTGCAGACGAAGGGTATGTAAAGATTCCTGCTGCATGGCTGATAGAAAAATGCGGCTGGAAAGGGTACAGAAAAGGAGACGCCGGAGTACACTCGCATCAGCCGCTGGTTCTTGTTAATTATGGTAAAGCAAGTGGTTTAGAAATACTCCAACTGGCTAACGCCATACAAACATCCGTAGATCAAAAATTCGGGATTAATCTTGAACCGGAAGTGCGCATTATTTAATATTTGCACTACTGAAGAAGAAAATGGTACGTTATGGTTCCTTTCTGTGTGGCAGGTGCATCCGGTTTCCGGTTGAACTTTGCTTTCAATGCAGCATTTCTGGCAGCCTGAAGCAAGTTTTCATTCAGGGTTGTGGATCCTTTTACACCAGGAGTAGCTGAAATGACATTCCCTTCCCGGTCAACAAGAATCTCAACAACCACTGTTCCTTCCACCTGGTATTTATACTCGGGAGTGGGAAGGGAAAGATAACTGCGGCCACTCAAAGAAAACTGAATTCCTCCTGTTCCTGTGCCACTGCCCTGTCCGTGTGTTGTGGCATCGGGGCTTCCCTCAGGAACTCCCTGATTCCCTTTATATAGACCTTCTCCCTCACTTGCAGATGGCTCGCCTGAAGTTTTCCTCCCGGTATATAATGCTCTTGGATTCAGTTTGGGCTCTTCTTTAACGGGTTCTTTTACTTCCTGCTTAACCTGTGGTTTGGTTTCCGTTTTTTTCTGAACAGGCTTTTTAGTTTCCTGTTTCTTTTCAATAACCGGAGCTTCTTCAAAATCCTGAGTAAGAACCCCCTCCTTCTTTTCAGCCGGTTGAGTTCTTTCCTCCTGGGGTGGTGAAATATTCTGTAAAGGTTCTACACTGCCGGTTCCCTGCAAGTCGGTACCAAAATTGACCAGGATCCCCTGTTCTTCAGGTAAGGGAAGGGGCGTACGAAGCCCGAAAAACATAAGAATAAAAACAGCAATTGCGTGGGCCACTACAGTGCCTATCAATCCTTTCTTATGTTCAAATATATCGGTCATCGTTCTTCGGGTGCTGTTGCAAGAATCAATCGGAACCGATTTCGCTGGGCAATATTCATCACCCGCACAACCTGTTCCATTGGCACACTGCGGTCAACATGCAACGATATAGTAGGATCCTGAGTTCCTGAAAGCTTTGCTTTTAGCAGAGGTTCCAGTTGTTCAAAATCCACACGTGTAGTTTCAAAATAAAACTGAAGGTCACGGGTTATGCTGACCGTAGTTACAGGTTTGGCCTGAACCTGGCTGTTGCTCTGAGGAAGAAGTAATTTGAGGGCATTGGGAGAGATCATGGTAGAGGAGATGAGGAAAAAGATAAGCAATAGAAACACCATATCCGACATGGATGCCATGCTGAATTCTATGCTTCGTTTACTGCGCGACTTAATGGCCATAGACAGGTTATTTCACGGGTTCATTCAACAGATCCATAAATTCAACGGAAGTTGCTTCAAGATTGTTTACCACCTTTTCGACGTTAGCTACCAGTATATTATAACCGAAGTAAGCAATAATTCCCACGGCAAGACCAGCAAGGGTTGTTACCATGGCCTCATAAATACCACTTGACAGCAATGTGATATCAATATTGTTACCGGCCATTGACATATCATAAAATGCCCTGATCATCCCGCTGACGGTCCCCAGAAATCCGAGCATCGGAGAACCACCGGCAACAATAGCCAGGGTAGGCAGACCCTTTTCCAGATTATAGATTTCGAGCTGCCCGACATTCTCAATAGCAGTGTTAACGTCACTAAGAGGACGTCCAATACGGAGCAGACCTTTCTCAATCATACGGGCAACAGGATTTGGCATCGACTGGCATAAAGCAACCGCTGCTTCAATTTTTCCGTCATGTATATAATCTTTGATCCGATTCATAAAATTCTGATCAACTTTCGCTGCCGCCCTTATGGCAAAATATCTTTCCACAAAAATGTATATGCCAATCACCGAAAGGATAGCGATGGGAATCATTACCGGCCCACCTTTCAGCATAAGGTCCCAGTATGAAAGGCTTATCTCCTTGGCTCCGTGAGCATAAGCGGAATCAGCAGCAGCACGGGTGCTGATTTGCATAAGCAAGTTCATAACAATCATTTCAGGCATCATGTTTTGTCGGCTTTAATCAACTGTAACGGTTTTCTTATTGACTTATTGCACGTCATCGGGCAAAGATACTTCTTCTTCCTTTTTTCCGCTCAATTTTCTCAGGTACCTTTTCAACAATTCACCAAAAGAATTAAACTGCTCAGAGTATGAAATACCAATCCCCTGCGTATATGGTGCATAATCGTATAATATTCTGTTATTAGCCCGGTTAAATGCCTTCAGCTTCAGTGTTCCCGATTCATTCAGTTTGATATCGACTACAAAATCGCCCGCAATATTTGAAGTATTGGTGGCATTATTGGCTACCATTTCGTTTCCGCCAACATCCAGGTTTCCGTTTATTGTAATCCGGTCGTTCAATAACTGGGTTGACAAAGCCACTTCAACCTGCTGGGTGCTTATCTCATCACCCGGGCGATAGTTGACACCAATGTCCACATCCCTGCTCAGTTGCGAAAGCCAGTTGCTAAGCTGATTGGATAAAAGTTCACTTCCGGTAACACCCACACTGGCCGAGCCAAGTCCGGTAGGAGTACTGATTCCCATCCCTCCTGTTGAACGCTCCACACTGGGCATGAAAGTGTTAAGTATCAGAAGCGAAAGAAACTGTTTACTTAGCTCTTCCTGTGTATTGATAGCATTTTTCACTTTGTTTCTCAGTTCATCCTCAGCGGTAGGAAGATAAATATCATAACGTATGGTCGGATTCATCAGCTTGTCGGTGAGAAATATCTGGCATTCAATCGGAATTCTCCGCTTATATTGTTCAGTTGCGTCTACCAATAATTCGTACAACGAAGTCTTTACGGGATAAATGGCTTTAATATTGAGGTTAGCGTCTTTTGGATCACCGTTCCACGATACTGTACCTCCTCTTTCTACTCTGAATCGTTTGTTGATAACATTCTGCAACGTAAAAAGGTAATCCCCCTCTTCAATTACATAATCACCAT
The DNA here is from genome assembly GCA_964548125.1 of uncultured Bacteroidales bacterium. Taxonomy (GTDB): domain Bacteria; phylum Bacteroidota; class Bacteroidia; order Bacteroidales; family JAAYUG01; genus JAAYUG01. The sequence continues at coordinate 17,602 of CAZJQN010000009.1, forward strand.
ACATCCGGAATCTGCCGTTAGTACTAATTTCCATCTTAATATTCCCATTGCCCCTTCCTTTTATTACATCACCAATTTTTGGATCAAAAATAATCTGGGCTTCAGCATCTGGAGTAACAGTAAGCTCAAAATTCAGTTCCATAGCCGACAGCTGTGGGTTAACCGAAGGCTGAATATTCTCTTTTTGAGCAGTCTGTGCTCCTTTTCCCCTATAAACGATGAAGGGAATCTCGGTAATTTCCTGAGTTGTGTTAAGAGGAATATTGAACTGGGTACCTTTCTCTGTTCTTGCATTAATGTTCATCTTCAGGTTGGGAACCATACCTGAAATGGCAATATTGCCTGTAGCCACAGCTCTTCCGTAAAACAGGGAGTTGTCCTTCGATGTCGTATTAAGGCAAAGTAAATTCCGGGCAGCAATTGAAATGTTCATACTCCATTCCTTGAGCCTGTTTCCGAAGATGTAACCATTAATCAAAGCTTTGTTCCCATTCTCATCATAAGCAGTAACATTATTAAAAAGAATCTTGTTCTTTTCGATGATAATTTTGTCAGTAAATGAATACCGCGTTTGCAGATAATCGACCATAAAAGAAGCCTTTTGCACATCGAGGTCACCATCCAATTCCAGTGCCTGCGCAGTTCCTCCCAAATGCAATTTGCCGGTAGCCAATCCGTTCAGATCAGAAAACACCTTTGAAAGGTATGGTTTAAGAATATTGACCCTCATTTTGCTGAGAGTAATTTCAATATCCATTTTCTTTGATTCGGGAACAAAATCTCCCTTCCCTTCCAGAGAAAGAAGATTTCCCCTGTAAGAACGTATAAGCAGATCTATCTTTTTTGATTGTTGATTCCACATACTCTGCACACGAGTATTTCCAAGAATTTCGCCATTAATACCAAGACTATCAATTGTAAAATCACCGAGAAAACGTCCATTATCGAAAAGCCTCTGCAGAGAAGCATTCCCATTTATGAGTCCGGAAAACGAAAACCCTTTTTCAGTAGTAAATAAATTAAGCCTTCTCGCCTGAAGCTCCTTCATGTTAATTACCAGCTTATTGGTATCGCTGCTGCTTACGGCACCTGAAGCAGTAATTTCTTCCTTACCGTAATGCATCCGCAGGCCATCAACTTCAAAAAGAGCTGAATCAAAAACCAGGGAAAATGGGTCGATATACCACTTTTCATCATCTATCTCGAAAGCAGAAGACAAAATATCGGTTCGCACGAGAACCCTGCCGTTAGGTTTTCGCTTTAGACTGGCTGTACCAGATACCTGGCCCTTGTTCAGCCTTGCTATTGATGGGTTCTGCAGATTAACGTAAATACTGTCGTTCCGCATCTCCAGTTTTCCCCGAACATCGGCAAAAGCTATCTTTTTATGAAAAGTAAACTGATCAGTACGAAAAAGCAAGGTATACGTATTATTTACCGGCTGCGCCAGGAGGGAGAATCTGGAGAAATCAAAATCCTTCCAGACTATTTGTGTTGAAGACCCCTGAAGATAAACAATATTTTCTCGGCTGTTAACTTTTCCTTCAAGAAAGGTATTTTCCGCTATATGCAAAGAAGGGACGAAGAAGGAAAGCACTTCTGCCGGATTGTTGATGGTAATACGGAAAGAAAAATTATTCCTGCCATTTGCTTTGCTAACTCCCTGTGAACTGACAGAAGGCAAAAATGCTGAGCCAATATGGGTCAGAGATGAACCTAGAGCACCAAAATCATATACCCCTTCAAGGTTGGCATCAAGAACATCGGAATGCAGGGTGAGATTTCCCTTGTCACCCTGCCGGGTAGCGCTCAGGATCATATTATAAAGCATAAGCGATTGCCCGGGCCGGGTAAATCTTGCATTCAGAAGCTTTATATCCCCGTTAAGACTGCTTACATTATTACCGACAAAATTCGCCGTAAGAATGCATGAAACCGTAAGAGCCGTGTCTTTGCTTACAATATGCAAGGGGTAAAGATTTGCCCGTGCAATGTTGGCTGTAAAATCAAACTCCGGCGTCTCTTTGGAGAAATCAAGCCGGCCCAAAAAATCCATTGAAATATTTGGATCGTTGATATATATGCTTCCGTCGTATGTATTACGTGTAAAAGTGCCTTCCAGCCGAATATTTGTATAAGAATAATTCTTAAACTCCAGTAAAGGTACATTACCATTTAATCGCGCCTGCAAATGATTATCCTTATCCTCTCCATCTACCTCAGCCTGAAAAGTAATCCTCCCCAGATTCTTTTTTCCTGGATCCTGCAGTTCTCCGAGTAAAAAATCCTCGGTTTCAATATTCCCTCTAAAGGTCAGATGATTTTTACCCCGGTGCGTAATGATAAGATCATTACGAATGGTCCCAAGTTTGGTAGAAAGAGTTCCATATGTAACAAAATCATCAAAAAAACCTGTGAATTTCCCTTGATACTGTATTTTCCCCAACCGGTTCAGGTTTTCGGGAAGACTGACTTTTTTCCGGATCCATGGTAATTGCAAACTCTCCACATCTCCAGCAGAAGTGGTAAAACGGTTTATTTTGACATTAATATAGGTATGTCTTATATCCGGAAGACCCGTCATATCAATATTTCCGGCAAAAACAGTCTCTCGGTTATATCCTATAAACAAATCCCTTATTCGTATATCACTCAATAGCCCGGAAACGCTCCCTGAACATCTAAGATTATGAGGTATATTGCCAAGTATGGGCACAAAGTAACCGAGATCCTGCATAGAAAGATTCCCGTTTTCAACTTTGATGCGCATAAAAACCTGCTGTCCGAAAACACCTTTCCTGAACTGTGAAAGTGAATCAAAATCAAAAAATATATAGGGCGCTTTGATCTGTGAAAGAGGCGTATTCAAGAAAACGTCCTTGAAGTGCAGGAATTTTTTGCTGATACTCATAAGACTTTCAAACCGTAAAACGTGGAATCCGCTTTTTTCAATACCCGAAAATTCCTGAAGCAGGAAGCTGACACTGTCGCCTTTGTTCTGTAGTCCTACAACAAGGAGATTCAAGGAATCCAATTCCAGATCGGAAAAATTTATACCTCCTTTCTCTACGGTCTCTTCATTCCAGATAGACAATCTGAATTTTGCATCCGAAAACCGGATGGTGTTAAATGAAAGCTGTAATTTTTTACTCGTGGTATCTCTTTTTTCCTTCAATGCATCAATAATAAACTGAAGATTTAGTGTTCGTGTGGAATCAGAAGCGAGCCTGATGTAAGAATGATCGGCTTGAATTCTTGTAAAGCTGATTCTTTTATTCCATAGGTTGATCCCTCCCAGTCTTGCGGTAAAAGCAGGTGCATATAGCATTGTATCGTTACGCTGATCATGTATGCAAAAGTTATAGATAATAATTTTGTTGGGGAACGCTATGGAAACGCGATCAAGGGTTATTGGAGCTCCAAGTGACTCCGACAGTCTGTGAGATACTTTCTTGACCAGGAATGTCTGAATATTTTCTGACTGTAAAAGCAAATAAGCAATCAGGGGAATGGAAAAAATCCCCAAAAAGAACCAAAGAAATATTTTGAAAATTTTTTTAATAATTTGGCCGTTTAAATTGGTAAACGCAAAGAAATAAAAAATAGTTCATATTAACTATTGTGATTGTAAGCATTTTAGGCATAGAATCCTCCTGTGATGAAACAGCAGCTGCCGTGGTGCAGGATGGATATCTTCTCTCTTCGGTCATTGCCACACAGGAAGTACATCGCAGTTACGGCGGAGTTGTCCCCGAACTGGCTTCGCGCGCGCATCAACAGAACATTGTTCCTGTTGTAGACAAAGCACTAAAAGATGCAGGGATAAAACTGGAAGAAATTGACGCCCTGGCATTTACCCGCGGTCCAGGACTCATGGGAGCTCTTCTCGTTGGAACTTCCTTCGCAAAGGGGTTGTCTCTTGCCCTCAAAAAACCATTGATTGAGGTAAACCACCTTCAGGCTCATATACTGGTTCACTTCATAAAGGAACACAATAAAGCTGTTCATCAGCCCGATTTTCCTTTCCTCTGCCTGCTTGTATCAGGAGGTCATACCCAGTTGGTAAAGATCAACAGCCATCTTTCCATGGAAGTGCTGGGGCGTACTCTGGACGACGCTGCCGGTGAAGCATTTGACAAATGTGCCAAACTAATGAATCTTCCTTATCCGGGAGGACCTGTTATTGACCGACTGGCAGCAGAGGGAAATCCATTGTCATTTTCTTTCTCTAAACCAAGAATACCTGGCCTTGATTTTAGTTTCAGTGGACTGAAAACATCGTTTCTTTATTTCCTGCAGGAAAAAGTAAAGGAAGATCCTTCATTCATCGAGAAGCATCTTCCCGACTTATGCGCAAGTCTTCAATTCACTATTGTGGATATTCTGGCCGAAAAGGTGGTAGCCGCTGCGCTGGAATCTGGCATTCACCAAATTGCATTGGCAGGAGGAGTAGCCGCCAACAGCGGACTTCAGAAAAAGATGCAGGCCCTTGCCACACAATATGAATGGGAACTATTTATTCCTCCTGCCCGTTTTACAACCGACAATGCGGCCATGATTGCCATTACGGGCTATTACAAATTCAGAGAAAAAAAATTCTCTGGCCATGATATAGTCCCTTTGACAAGGTCTGAATAAAATTCATATATAAATTCAAAAGGCAAAAGACAAACGAAACGCTTTAAAATTGTAATTCTTCATCTGTCAGTTTTTGTCAATTAAAATATTTTTGTATTTTTAGTCAGTTAATCCTGATCGAATGGAAGACCTTCACATTGAGGGAACCAAACGTACCCCGGAAATCAGAATGAAAGCAACGGGAGAAATTACCATTGAAGGCCGTTCCGTAATGGAAGATGCTCCGCGCTTTTACGATGCTCTTTTTATGTGGGTATTTGAATATTGCAAAAATCCTGCTGATCAGACAGTCATTAATATCAATCTTGAATATTCCAACAGCGACTCGGCAGTTGCCATACTACACCTGCTGAAGGAACTCACCCAGCTCAAGAACCAGAACAAAAGCCTTATTGTCAACTGGTATTATGAACAGGGCGACGATGATGTTCTTGAACGCGGACAATATTATGCGTCCATTCTTGGAATTCCGTTTCAGTTTATCGAATTGGAATAAATACATTGCAAAACATCCCAGTTTGCACCATCCGGTCCACCCAGCAAAGACCACATCACATTTCTGCAATCCTGCAATGAAAAACACCTGCTCTATTAAGAGCAATAAAGTGTCAAAATTTGCTATTTCATATATAAGATTTAAATTAGGCCCGGAATATTAAACCTAACTCCTATGAAAAAAATCCTGTTAACCTCACTGGCCGTGGCTTTCACAGCCGGTTACGTACTGGGAGGTGGCATCGTTACCAACACCAACCAGAGTGCATCATGGGTGCGTACCCTGTCACGGAATGCATCCACAGGAATTGATGCAGTATATTTTAATCCTGCCGGGCTAGGAAAGCTAAATAATGGACTGCATTTTTCCTTGAATAACCAAACTATTTTGCAAAACAAGGATGTGACAACCACATTCAATTATCTGAGCACAAGTCCATTCAAATACGAAGGGAAGGTTTCAGCTCCTGTTTTTCCCGGCGTCTATGCTGTTTACAAAATGAACAAGCTGGCTTTTTCTTTCGGTTTCAATCCGGTAGGCGGAGGTGGTGGTGCCAAATATGACAAAGGCCTTCCTTCATTTGAAGTACCCCTTTCAACCGTTGTTCCGATCCTTCAGGGCAGTCTGGCACCCCTTGACCAGGCTATTGCTGCAGCCACCGGAACCGACCCCCATTTCAGAAATGTAACCGGATACCAATTCTCTACTAATTTTGAAGGAACCTCGGTATTCTTCGGCTACCAGTTTAATGCCACCTATCAGGTAACTGATATGCTTGGTATTGCTGTAGGTGCCCGTTATGTGACAGCAAAAAACACCTACAAAGGTTTCCTGAAAGATTATCAGATTGAAGCTCCTGTCAACTACGGAGGCTGGCAGACTCCTGGAAACTACCTCAGAACAGTTGCCAATACTCCCGGCCTTGATGCAATGACCAAAGCAACTCTTCTGGGAACTGCAACCGTATTGGATGTTCAGACTGGCGATAAGGAAGTTGATGCCGAACAAACAGGAACCGGCTTCACTCCTCTTCTGGGCCTGCACTTTTCACCCATGGAAAAACTGAACATCGCCCTTAAGTATGAATTTAAAACTGCCATGAAAGTAAAAACATCTATCAACGACAATAAAGACGGAGGCGGTTTGTTCAAGAAAGACTCTACCATTAACAGCGATATGCCGGCTATGCTCTCAGCAGGTATTGATTACAATGTTCTGCCGTCATTAAAACTTTCCGTGTCATATAATTACTATTTCGATAAGAATGCCGACTACGGAAAATCACTGGAAGGCCAGCCTGTTGCCAACGACAAGGTTATCGACAAAAATTTTTACGAAATTGCCTTCGGAGCTGAATACGGTATCACAGAAAAATTATTTGTCAGTGCCGGATTCCTGCATGCTCAGACAGGTGTTACGAACGATTACCAGAGCGATCAGAGTTTCAGCCTCACTTCCAATACTATTGGCGGCGGCCTTCTCTTTAAACTCAATGAAAAGATAGGAATTAACCTCGGGTATGCTTACACTATGTACGATAAAGGGTCTAAAGACTATACCGTTCCTATTGGAGCTAACAACGTACCTGCCAAAGATGAATACTTCAAGAAAACCATGATCTTTTCTGCAGGTGTCGATATTAGCCTGTGAACTTAAAATCTGACTGATTACTAAGAACGCCTCAATTACCCGTTGAGGCGTTTTCTTTATTCAGAGAAAACAAGACAAATTCTTTTACATTTCAATTTACTAGAATTTTTCCGGTAATTTTACTGCCGGATTTTTTATCAACAAAAGATGATTAAGCAAGAAAATAGTTCCCCTCAAATAAAACAATTCGGTCTTCCTTTCAGAGATCTTCAAATAACAATTGAAGACATCGCCAGGGTTATAGGTTATAAACCAGAAGATCTGGTACCACCAATTGACAGTCTCCTTAAAGAAGCTCTGAAAAAAGCCGGTTCGATAATACAAATCGAAGGTGGCCTTGTTTTATATGATGTTACCCTGGATGAACCCACAAAGGCTTTGTTAATTAATGATAAACAGCTCCGGGTTAAAGCCAAAATATTCCATGAGCTGAAAGGATCGGAAAAAGTAGCGGCCTTCCTTTGTACGGCAGGCAAAAAAATAGGCGAAATTTCCAGAGAACACATGGGGAACGGAAACCTGCTGGAAGGTTATATTTACGATACAATTGGTTCCGTAGCAGTTGAGAAGGCAATGGACATAATTCAGGAATCGTTCCGCGAGGATATGAAAGCAATAGGTTATAGTATCACCAACCGATATAGCCCTGGGTATTGCGGGTGGGAAACTGCCGGACAGTTTGACCTTTTTAGCCTCTTTCCGCCAGGGTTCTGCCATGTTACACTAAATGATTCTGCCCTGATGAACCCTATCAAGACTGTCAGTGGAGTGATAGGTGTTGGTAAAAAAGTTGTTTATAACGATTACAACTGTGATTTGTGCGAACTTGTCAACTGCATTTACCGCAAAACAAAAGATATCAGATGAAATATGCGAAGCAGAAGATTCATTTTACTGACCGTATTTTTACTGTTTCTCTCTCTGACTGTATATCACCTTTTGCGGAACAGATTCAGCACGCTCGGACCGGAGATGCAGAACCTTGCTTTACCTGAACCGGGAAGAATAACAGAAATAATTATACAAAATTCGCTATCCCGGTCAGGAGAATCCATGCCATTGCACCTTGTGAAAAGAAATAACGATTGGTACGTTAATGATTCAGTTCCCGCGAAACCAGGCCTTGTCGAGTCTTTTCTGCAGGCAGCAGCATCCATTTCCATTAAAGCTCCTCTGCCCGACACAAAAGCAAGTGCAGTTCTAAAGAAACTGGAAAGTGAATGTACACAGGCTATTTTCCTTTCAGGAAAAAAAACTGTAAGGCATTACCTTGTGTCCTCCGATTCGGCAGATTCCTACCTCTTTCAGAAAGGACGAAGTAAACCTGTTACCTTTATTATTCCGGGTTTTCCGGGAAACCCAGCCGAAATTTTTACTGCAAAACCTGAATTCTGGGAAGACGTAGCCCTGCATCCCTTTTTTTCAGGAGATTTAAAGGAAATAGGGCTGCAATATTATGACAAGCCAAACCTTTCGTTTTCAATTATGAAAGCAGGCCCTGCAACCTGGACTCTCAAAGATTTTAAGGGTTTGGTCAGGCAAATACCGGACAATTCGCTGGCCTTAAAGGATTTTCTGATTTCTCTTCGCCGGATTCCGGGAACTGTACCAAATGATTCAAACGGCACTGATGCTGTTGAATTCTCGATAAGTAAGGGACCTTTTGCTGTTCTGACAACTGTTTTTACAGCAGATTCCGAAACGGTTGAATTTTTCAGATACCTGAGCGGGAAACCCGGTTCAGTCAGGCCAGATCCCTACGTATGCTTGGCCAGAAGCAAACACAGTGGTTGCTTACTATTGGTTAAATACACTGATATAGACAATCTCTTGCTGGAACCCACTGATTTAATGGAATAATTGGGACAACACCTATCCAGGGTAAACAATCAGTATCAGTGGCTATAGTTTCATAAATCACAATTGGTTCCATAATCCTCAAATATCAGTATTTCAGTAAATTGGTTATGAAAACCAACTGATTTATACAAAAATTTTTTCCTTCATATTCCCAAACAATTGTATACAATGAATCCTGGCAAATGCTGTGAACTTTTTTTTATAATTGATATACCGTTCCCCTATTTTTTTGTAATATTGACTCCCTGTCCCGCAAGGGATTAAGCTGGTATTGTATTTTGATTTTGAACAGATTAACATAAATGCGTATGAAATTTATTGTTTCAAGTAATCAGTTGCATAACCATCTTCAGGCTATCAGCCGGGTTATTGCGTCAAAGAACACATTGGCCATACTGGATGATTTCCTTTTTACTCTTAAAGACAATCATTTACAAATTACTGCTTCCGATCTTGAATCAACGGCCATTACTGGCTTGCAGCTTGAGAATGCAGCCGAAAGCGGAAGCATCGCAATTCCCGCGAAGATTTTACTCGACACCCTGAAAGAATTTCCTGAACAGCCACTAAACTTTGACATCAATCCCTCTACCCTGACGGTTGAAATCCGCTCATCCAACGGGAAATTTTCCATTGCCGGGCAGGATAGCGCAGATTTCCCGGTCCTGCCATCCCTGAAACCCGAACAGAAGCAGGCTATCACTCTTCCTGCCGAGGCCTTATTTTCAGGTATTTCCAAAACACTTTTCGCTGTAGGCGATGATGAACTTCGCCCCATAATGAACGGTATTTTTGTGGAAATAGAACCCGAAGCCGTTACTTTCGTATCCAGCGATTCACACAAACTGGTTCGCTATAGAAGAACCGACATCAAGCCAGGAATAACAGGTTCCTTCGTTTTGCCCAAAAAGCCGGCCGGACTTCTGAAGAATATCCTTCCAAAAACAGATCAGCCCACCGTACTGGAATTCGATGAAAAGAATGCTTTTGTTACCCTTGCTGATTATAAGCTTATTTCGAGGCTTATCGAAGGAACCTACCCGAATTACCATGCAGTTATTCCCTCCAATAATCCGAACAAACTGTTTATTGATCGCCTTGAACTTTACAACAGCCTGCGACGTGTTTCCGTATTTTCAAACCAGGCCAGCAATCTCATTAAGCTGCAATTAACTGGTAATCAATTAACAATTTCTGCACAAGATCTGGATTTCTCCGTTTCGGCGTACGAAACACTCCCATGCAGTTTTGAAGGGGACGATATGGAAATCGGTTTCAAAGCATCCTTCCTTATTGAAATCCTTTCGAACCTTACTTCCCAGGATGTAGTATTTGAACTGGGTGATCCCTCACGTGCCTGCCTTGTACTGCCTGCCACACATGATTCCGAAAATGAGGACATTCTCATGCTGATCATGCCGATGATGCTTGGATAGAAAATGTTTACCGATTATCTCCGGTGATGGTCCCGGAATCTCTGTTCTGGAAGTTCTGAAAAAATATCAGCCGGTTGATGTCAGCAACCGGCTGATGTATTATATTAAGAATTAATTCTTTATGCTATTTAGTTCATGTCGTGAAGAAAGTTCGGGACCATTTTTAGATCCGACAAGGCTGAAATTAGCTCCGATTTGCCCTAAAATATTTTCTCTCCCTTCTGATTTTGCTACCTTTACATACAGATGCTAAAAACGAATTATGAAGCTGAATCTTAAGAATCCTTTGGTTTTCATTGATCTTGAAACCACTGGCATAAATATTTCACGCGACCGGATAGTGGAAGTATCTATCCTCAAAGTATACCCCGATGGCAGGGAAGAAAGCAAAACCTGGAGGGTGAATCCCCAGATGCCCATTGATCCGAAAGCAACGGCCGTGCATGGCATCACCAATGAAGACGTAAAGGATGCTCCTACGTTCAAGGAAATTGCAAAGAATCTCGCCAATATTCTCGAAGGGTGTGATCTTGCCGGTTTCAACCTGAACAAATTTGATATACCCTTGCTGGTGGAAGAGTTCCTGCGTGCCGATGTGGACTTTGATCCCAGGAAAAGGAGAATTATCGACGTGCATGTCATTTTTCAGAAAATGGAACAACGAACGCTTTCAGCAGCTTACCGGTTTTACTGCAATAAGGAACTGGAAAATGCTCATTCTGCAGAGGCCGACGTACGGGCAACCTATGAAGTGCTTATGGCTCAGCTCGACCGTTATCAGGGAGCAGTTTATCAGGACCCTTACGGAGAAACAAGCATTCCTATCGTGAACGATACCGAGCAGCTTGCCCGTTTTTCCTCCCATACTACCAATGCCGATTATGCCGGACGCATCATATACGATGAGAAGGGTGTAGAACGCTTCAACTTCGGGAAATACAAGGGAATGAGCGTAGAGGAAGTTCTGGATAAAGATCCGGCATATTATGGATGGATGATGAACGGAGATTTTCCCTCCTATACTAAGAAAATACTTACTGCCATCAAACTCAGGAAAATGAAAAAATAGCAGGAAATGAAAATCATCTGTATAGGGCGCAATTATGCTGAACATGCCAGGGAACTAAACAATGCCGTCCCTACAGAACCTGTGTTCTTTCTCAAACCAGATACATCGCTTCTTATTAATAATAAACCTTTTTATTACCCTCCTTTTTCAAATGAAATCCATTACGAAACAGAAATTGTATTGCGCATTTGCCGTGTTGGCAGGTTTATTGCACCGCAGTTCGCACCTCGTTATTACAAAGAAATAGGAATAGGGATTGACTTTACTGCCCGTGATCTTCAACAGAAAGCAAAAGAAAAAGGCCTTCCATGGGAAATGGCAAAAGCCTTTGAAGGATCAGCCCCTGTAAGTTCCTTTATTCCGATTTCAGATATCCCTGATCCAAAAAGAATTTCTTTCCGCCTCGAAATAAATGATAGAACTGTTCAGCAGGGCAACACTGCTGATATGCTGTTTGGGTTTAATGAATTGATTTCCCACGTCTCCAAATTCTTTACCCTTAAAACAGGCGATCTCCTTTTTACAGGCACACCTCCCGGAGTCGGACCTGTGCATAAAGGCGACCGGCTGAAAGCCTTTTTAGAAGACAGATTGATGCTGAATTTCAGGGTAATTTAAACCTATCATTGGCAATGAAACGTTGGAACCCAAGGAAATTTCTCAGGAATTTCTTACAACTTCATTTTTCGAAATTCCCGGATCGCATTTATCGGCTAATCCGGCAGGATATTTTATGGTAGGGTACCTTTAAAATCCTGGTAGCGCGATGAAAATAACTCTCCGCTCTTACCTCCAAGGCTTTGCCACACTTTGTTGATTGCCTCTACCCGGTTGCCCGGATCAGGATGAGTGCTCAGAAATGCCGGTGGACGAGGTGCATTGCCCATTTTTACAAAAAAATCCCCAAGGGCTGGAGCATGGTAGTCGGTGGCGTATAAATACTTTACTGCATACTCATCCGCTTCGTATTCATGTTGCCGGCTGAAGGCAAGAGTTGATAAACCACTGGCTAGACCCGCTACCAGTTGTTCCAGCTGGGTTGGATTGTTTCCCAGAATGATACCCAGCAGAATCTGAAGACCATACACCTTGGTCAACTGATCTGTCGAATGACGTCGGTCGGCATGAGCCATTTCATGCGCCATGACACCGGCTAACTGGGCTTCGTTATCAAGAAATTTAATAATCCCGGTATAAAAGTACATATACCCGCCCGGACAGGCAAAAGCATTCAGCACTGTATCATTTTTAATAATGTACACTTCCCAGGCAAAACGGTCTTTGTATTTCAGCTTTCCCGAAGCAAGAATATTGTCCCGTATGCGTTCAATATGCTGATAGGCCGCCGGATATTTTGTCCTGTCAAGCAACGGATATTCATCCGGTTTCGAGGCAATTTCCTGTTTCATCTGCTGGCCCAGCTCTATATCCTGATCAACAGTGAACAGATTGATGCTTTTGTCGTCTTTTGAACAGGAAACCATTAGGACCAGTACAAAAGACATCACCAAAGCCTTTAAAAACATTCTGCTAACCGGAATTTTCATGGTATAAGTTTTTTGGTTGCAAACTTAGTGACTATTTCAACAGGGCAAGAGCATCTTTCATCCTGCGCATTGCTTCCGAAATTTTTTCATCGGATGTTGCATAGGAAATCCGTATGCAGCTATCTTCCCCGAAAGCGCTGCCGGGCACCGTAGCAATATGGCCCTGATCAAGAAGGAAAAGGGACATGTCGTCTGAATTTTTTACAACAAAGCCGTTGTATTGTTTTCCGTAAAAGGAACTCATATCAGGGAAGATATAAAATGCACCATCAGGAATAGCCAACCGGATACCCGGGATTTCACCCGCCAGTGAAACAATCAGATTCTTTCGTCTTTCAAATGCCTGGCGCATATTTTCCACCACCTGCGGATCACCATCAAGCGCAGCGATGGAAGCACGCTGTGCAATGGAAGAAGCGCCGGTAGTAAATTGTCCCTGCAGATTTATACATGCTTTTATAATCCAGGGGAAAGCAGCCATATAACCAATGCGCCAACCCGTCATAGCATATGCTTTTGAAACACCGTTGACTGTGACAACCCTTTCTTTGAGGCCTTCAAACTGCGCCATGCTGACATGCTGTCCTACAAAATTGATATGCTCATAAATCTCATCAGCAATAACAAACACATGCGGATGCCTGCGCAAAACTTCAGCAAGAGCAAACATTTCCTCATAACTGTATACACTACCCGTGGGATTCGACGGCGAACAAAGAATCAATGCCTTGGTACGCGGAGTGATTGCTTTTTCAAGCATTTCGGCATTCATCTTAAAGTTGTCTTCCAGTCGTGTTTTTACTATGACGGGTGTACCCTCGGCAAGCGTCACCAGATCGGCATACGAAACCCAGTAAGGAGCAGGAATAATGACTTCGTCGCCTTTGTCAATAAGGCTCATGATAGTATTGGCAATCGCATGTTTAGCCCCGTTTGAAACCACAATTTCATCAGGTTTATACTCAAGATTATTCTCTCGTTTTAACTTTCGCACAATGGCTTGCCGAAGTTCCAGATAACCAGCAACAGGGGTGTAAAATGAATAATTTTCGTCAATAGCCTTTTTTGCAGCTTCTTTGACATGATCAGGTGTATTGAAATCAGGTTCTCCCACACTCAGATTAATAATATCAATTCCCTGAGCCTGCAAATCTTTTGTTTTCTGATTCATAGCCACGGTAGCCGATGGCTTTAACCTGCGCAAACGTTCTGAAAGAAGTTCCATAATCCCTGTTTTAAAATTCAATGGCTAAAATAAGAAAAAAGTCCTGCTCCGAAATTAATTTCCCCTGTCAAATATCCTTTCAAAAAATGTAAGTTTGTATAATTAATCATTACTTACAATGGCAGGTGATATTATGGAAATTCTGAAGTACACTCTTCCCTCCCTTGTGGTGTTTGCTATGGCACTCACTGTTATTCTGCTTTTTTTCCGGAATGAAGAAAAAAGAAGAAAGGCAGAAGTAACATTGAAAAACTACAAATTCATTACTCCGCTCCGGTTGCAGGCTTATGAACGCATTGTACTTCTGCTGGAGCGAATATCTCCTGAATCACTTATTATGCGTGTTAACCGACCTGGTATGACTGCCCGACAACTGCAAAGTGAACTGATTGCCAATATACGGGCAGAATTTGAACATAACCTGTCCCAGCAGATTTATATCAGCCCTGAAGCCTGGGAACTGGTGAAATCGGCGCGAAGCAACCTGATCAAACTCATCAACTCGGCAGCCGATAATATAGAACCTGAAGGACCCTCCTTCAACCTGAGTAAAGCCATTTTGGAGGCGGTAATGAGCATGGATAAACAACCTACCACTATTGCCATTGACTACATTAAAAGAGAAACAGAAAAGTTGTTCTGAGCAATCTCTTTTAAAAACTAGTCATGATAACAGATTAAGAAAACTATTGAATCAGATCAACTGACCGTTTAATAAACCGACTGAGGTCTTCACCTTTCAGCATGCCATTGGCCAGCAGAGCAAGATCAATAAGTTGTTTAACCAGAGGATATTCTTTGCCAAACTCCCGAAGTTTTTCATTGCGCTGGTTCCTTAACTCTTCCGTCTTTTTCTCCAGTTCTTCCCTCCTGTCTTTATCGGTTACAGATATCTCCTCCTCTTTTTTACCAGCCAATGACTTTCGGAGGTTTTCAAGTTCTTGTTCCTGCGGTTTCAGTTCCTTGTCAATGCCTGAAAGAACATCAGCCAGCCGCGCTGATTTTTCCTGAGAAATTCGAAGCACAAGCGGATGATTAGCATTTACAACCAGGCTATAACTATCGGGCATGTTACCATAGAATGACATTCCACCCCCCAAAGCTGCCATGTCCTTCATTCGCCTCATAAATTCATTCTGGGTAATAAGAACCGGTTGATCATTTTCTGAAAGGCCTTCAAACACAACCATATAGTTGTCTTTTTCGGGCAGGTTACTCTTGAAAACAGGAACCAGATCATCCTGTTCCTCCTTGCTAAGTTTAAACTCTTTAGCCTCTTCCTTCTGAATGAGCTTATCAATGACATCGGCATCGACACGAACAAAACGGGATTTTTCGAACTTCTGCTCCAGATGGTTCACAAAGTGTATGTCAAGCTGACCATCCATTACCAATACATCATACCCCTTTGATCTGGCTGAATCAATGAAACTATACTGTTCATCAACATTCGTAGAATACAGATAAACAAGATTGCCGTATTTGTCAGTTTGCTGGTCTTTAATTAGGGTCTTGTACTCTTCAAATGTAAAGTACTTGTTGTCGGTATTTTTGAGTAACGCAAATTTTTCGGCTCGGTCGCTGAATTTCTCTTCGGTAATCATGCCATAGTTTATGAAGAGCTTCAGATCATCCCATTTTTTCTCGAAGGTTGAGCGATCGTTCTGGAAGATTTCCTGCAAACGGTCTGCAACTTTCTTTGTAATATGGGCGGAAATTTTCTTAACATTACTGTCACTCTGCAGATAACTTCGCGAAACGTTAAGGGGAATATCAGGAGAATCAATAACTCCGTGAAGTAATGTCAAAAAGTCAGGCACGATACCTTCAACTGAATCAGTTACAAATACCTGCCGGCAGTATAATTGTATCTTGTTTTTCTGAATATCAATATTGCTTTTGATCCTCGGGAAATATAAAATGCCTGTAAGGTTAAACGGATAATCAACATTCAGGTGAATCCAGAACAAGGGTTCTTCTGCCAGAGGATAGAGATCACGATAAAATTCTTTATAATCTTCTTCTTTCAGTTCAGAAGGTTTACGCGTCCAGGCTGGTTTTGTATTGTTGATGATCCTGTCTTTATCCGTTTCAACTTCTTTTCCGTCTTTCCATTCTTTTTCCTTTCCAAAAGCGATCTCAACAGGAAGGAAGCGACAATACTTTTTCAATATATTCATGATCCTGTCTTCTTCCAGAAACTCCTTTGAATCGGAGTCAATATGAAGAATCACATCAGTGCCTCTGTTCTCACGCTCTGCATCTTCCATCGTATATTCAGGGCTTCCGTCGCATGTCCAATGAACCGCTTTGGCATCCTCTTTATATGATTTTGTGATGATTTCAACTTTTTCCGATACCATAAAAGCAGAATAGAATCCGAGCCCAAAATGACCGATGATGGAATTTGCCTGTGATTTATATTTTTCCAGAAACTCTTCGGCACTTGAAAATGCAATCTGATTGATATACCGGTCGAGCTCTTCAGCTGTCATACCAATGCCGGCATCAGAAATGGTGAGGGTCTTTTTCTTCTTATCCAGTTTTACCCGTATTGTGGTATCCCCCATTTCACCTTTGAATTCTCCCACTGAAGCGAGAGTTTTCAGCTTCTGGGTAGCATCCACTGCATTGGAAATCAATTCACGGAGGAAAATTTCATGATCGGAATAGAGAAACTTCTTAATAATAGGAAAAATGTTCTCGGTTGATACACCAATAATACCTTTCTGCATAGCCAAAATAATTTTGTTTACCGGCTGTTCGTTTTACAAACATTATGCCATGAGGCCGATTCTGTCAAAGCGTCACAAGGTTCTTATTCATTGAGAACATTAACATCAGGGACATATACCCAGATCCCATTTTCAAAGCGATACGCATCAAAGGAGAAATCGGGTCCGTAAAATTTGTAATTCCCTTCAAATTCAGGTTTAATTGGTGATAAATGATCATAAACAATCATCTGAAGGCGCTCGTTCCATTTTAATCCCATAACAGCCTGCGCATTGTATTCAAAAATCACTCTGTTAGTTCGTTTCCCTTTTTCATTCTGAAAGACCGGCTTCCCAAAAACCGGTTTATTCTCTTGATTGAACCAGAGGACATCAATAATTTTTTTATTCGACAGTAGGTTATTATAATCCAATGCCAGCAAGGTATAAATCTCTTCCCCTCTGTATCGGTTGTACAATACCTTGTATATTAAACAACCGTACCAGTGTTCCGGTGTATAAACTTTCATGTCAGCGTCATTCCCCAAATTTTCAGAATCATTAAGAAAATATGTCCTCCTTCCCTCTCTGCCTGGTTTATTCACCTGCAAAAATCCAAAATACTGATGTCGCAGGTCGGACAAAACCATATTCCATGTAAAAATGCGCACTACTCTGTCGGAAGAAACAACTTTTCCGCAGTAGCGGAGTGAGTCGAAATTCATTTCAAACGATTCAGGCTTGTTGAGTAAATCTCCAAACTTCATTACTATCGTATCGTTAATCTGCCTTTTGGTTTGGTCATCAGATGCTTTTTGCATTTGTCCAAATAAACGATTCAGTTCCTTTTCTTCAGCCGAAATGGTAAAAACCTGACCTTGTGCCAAGCCAGTACACAGTAATAACAGCATGCCCAGCTGGGAAAATACCCTAAAGACCTTAATCGTATTTAAATATTTACATATATTCATTTATATTGAATTTATTCCTTATCTTTACAGCAAAAATAGCACCAAAAAAATGACCAGAATCACAGCATGGCTTAAACGTACCTTTACTCTCCGATTCATTGCAGGTATTGGATTGGGAGCCATCGCAGGGTATCTGTACTATCATTTTATAGGTTGTCGAACAGGTACCTGTCCTTTAAAATCTAACCCTTATTTAATGACTCTTTACGGTATGCTCTTTGGAGGAATTTTGTTTTATAAAAACAAGAAGGAGTAAAAGTGATAAACTAAAACTTCATTTTTCTTTGTTTTTTACATAATTTGTGAATTACGGTCACAATTAGCAAAATATACCGATTTAGCGACAGACCTGAAGCTGACTTTTCAGGCATCAGGAAAATTCATTCAGAATATCGAGTATAATGTTGCTGGCATATTCGACTTCCTCTTCGGAAATTATCAATGGGGGAGCCAGACGCAGCGCTGTATCGCAGAATAAAAACCAGTCGAGAAGAATACCTTTTTCAAGCGTACGAGAGATAACTTTCTGGACAAGGGTTGCAGAACCAAGCTCGACAGCAATTAACAACCCGGCGCTCCGCATTTCCTTGATCAAGGGGTGTACAAGCAATCTTCTGAAGAGCTGTTCTTTTTGGGAGACAATTGAAATAATTCCTGACGCAAGCAGTTCCTTCAGGTGTGCATATGCTGCAGCACAGGAAACAGGGTGTCCTCCGAATGTGGTAATATGACCCAGAGCTGGTGAATGAGAAATTACAGACATTATTTGCGAAGAAGATATAAAAGCCCCCAGAGGCATTCCTCCTCCGAGAGCTTTGGCAAGCAGGAGAATGTCTGGAATGACATTGAGCTTTTCAAAGGCAAACAGAGTGCCTGTTCGTCCAAAGCCTGTTTGTATTTCATCAAAAATCAGCAATGAGCTTGTTTCATTGCACCGCTGTCGCAATGCCCTTATCCATTCCGGATCGGCTGGTCGCACCCCTGCTTCCCCCATAACCGGTTCAATGATTACTGCTGCCGTTTTCGAAGAAATAGTCTGAAGACCCTGTTCATCGTTCAGTTCTACATGCCTAATACCGGGAACCAGCGGGCGGTAAGCCCTCTTAATGTCTTCATTGCCGGTGACACTTAATGCTCCGTGGGTACTGCCGTGGTAAGCGTTTTTCATGGCAACAATTTCATGGCGGCCAGTATACCGTCTGGCAAGTTTCAGAGCACCTTCCACGGCTTCAGCACCGGAATTGACAAAGTATATAGTATCCAGCTTTGCTGGAAGATTCGCGGTAAGCAAGCTTGCCAGATTAACCTGCGGAGCCTGTATCAGTTCGCCATAGACCAGAAGGTGAAGATGACGCCCGGCCTGTTCCTGAATTGCTCTGATAATGACAGGATGCGAATGACCAAGGTTGCTGACGGAAATACCGGAAATAAGATCCATGTATCGTTTCCCATCAGGACTATAAAGATACATTCCTCTGGCATAATCAATCTCAAGAGCCAGCGGAGACCGCGAAGTCTGGGCAATATGACGAAAAAAAATGCTTCGTACTGAATCCATAAAATGATCCTGATAATAATTTATCCTTCTATGAGAACTCCTTAAAGTATAGAAGGCCAAGAATAAATATCCGTGTAACTATTTTGCCATCAGGTTAATATCGCTCATCAATTTATCACGGTAAGATTTTCCGATGGGGATTGATTTGGGTCCGTCCTGAGTTTTGATAATAATGGCATTATCTTCAATGAGGTTAATACTACTAGTATTTACTATAAAAGAACGATGAACCCGTGTGAACTTTTTGGCCGGAAGCCTTTGTTCAATAGCCTTCATGGTGAAGTGAATAGTGAACCGGTCGTTGAATGTATTAAAAATGACATAGTTCTCCAGTGCTTCAATCCAGAGTATTTCATCATATTTAAGGCGAACCAGGGAAGAATTCTTTTTGATAAATATTTCTTCTTTGCTAATCTGATCAACCGAAGTCTGAGCGGCCTTTTTCCTTGCCCGCTCGATGGCCTTAAAGAACCGGCTATAATGCACCGGTTTTAACAGATAGTCAGTCACATCATAATCAAAGGCATTCAAAGCATATTTCTCCTTGGAAGAGACAATAATCACCTGCGGCGGATTGCTCACCACCTCAAGGAGATCAATTCCTGACATCTCAGGCATTTCAATATCAAGAAAAATAATATTTACCTCTTCCGGATGGGTGTTGATGAAATTAATGGCATCAATTGCATTGGTAAACGACCCCATCAGGTGAAGATCGGAAGTCTTCCTTACAAATTCTTCCAGAACCCTTATGGAGAGTTTGTCATCATCAACAATAATACAATTCATAAGCCATAATGGTTTTATAGTTGACTTAATTTGCGGTGTAATAATTATCCAAAAATAACCAAAATTTTACGTTTTTCTACTGTTCTTCAGCAAAATTGGCCGAAATCTCACTTTATTACAATTTAAAAATACCATCGGGGAACATGTTCTATATTTCAGGAAGGTTTTTCTTCATCTGTTTTCTTTTTATGAAGCCAGCTCTCAATTGCTTGTGAATTTCTTACTGAGTTTTTTGTCCATTGCAATAAAAGCTCAATTTGCTCGGAAGAAGTTAGCTGCCATGGCAGTTCAGACATACGCAAGCGGTAGGTAAGGTTATAAAGGATAATAGCTGCTGTTACTGAGATATTAAAACTTTCTGTAAAACCCACCATGGGTATATGGAGATATTCATCAGCCATTGCCAAAGCAGTTTCACTCAGTCCTGTCAATTCGGTACCAAAAAGCAG
This sequence comes from uncultured Bacteroidales bacterium, assembly GCA_964548125.1. Taxonomy (GTDB): domain Bacteria; phylum Bacteroidota; class Bacteroidia; order Bacteroidales; family JAAYUG01; genus JAAYUG01. The sequence continues at coordinate 38,004 of CAZJQN010000009.1, forward strand.
TGCAGCTTTTCCTCTGCTCAAATCAAAGTCTTCTGGCGTACGACTTTTATGGTGAGGGCTTGTGGCTATAAGTCTGTAACCTTGTTCTTTCAGCTTTTGAAGGGCAATCCTGGTATTATTTTCTTTATTTTCCCTGAAATGAACAAGTGTTAACCATTTATTTGCGCCGAGTGCTACATCAGGATTTGGAGAAAACGTATTCCGGTTCTCAATAATATGCACATCCTGAATACCCAGACAGTCGCATGTACGCAAAACGGCACTGGCATTATGTGGTTGAAAAATATCTTCCAGTACAACAGTCAGATAGCGGGTACGATGCAACACTACATCGTGAAAACGGTTGAATCGCCGCTCTGATATGAGCTGCTTCAGAAAATCAAGTAGTTCTCTATTTCCCAAAACCAGATTATTTCCTGCAAAGGTAATATGTTTTGGCTATGCTATCATTTTGAATGTTTCGTTAATTTTATGCAGTATAAAATACATTCCCAGCCGGAATACGTATATTTGCCGGCGAAATATAAAATAATATGGAGAAAATTTTTTCGTGCACAAAAATTGTAGCAACAATTGGTCCGGCTTGCTCATCGCGTGAGGTACTCAGGGAGATGTTTCTGGAAGGGGTAGATGTGTGCCGGCTTAATTTTTCGCATGGAACCCATGAAGAACATAAAAAAGTAATACAGATTATCCGCAGTCTAAATCAGGAACTTGGCACACATGTCGCTATACTTGGGGATTTGCAGGGTCCTAAATTGCGTATCGGCGAGGTAGAAAACAATTGCGCCCTGCTGGAAGAAGGGAAAGAAATCACCTTTATAACCAGCCATGAGTTTGTTGGCAACTGTGAACGCGTTTATATGAGCTATAAAGAATTCCCAGCGGATGTTAAGGAAGGGGATATTGTGCTAATTGATGACGGGAAAATCCGACTGAAGGTCACTGAAACAAATGGTATTGACTCGGTAAAGGCTGTTATTTTGAACGGGGGCGTTCTTTCCTCTCATAAGGGAGTTAATTTGCCCGACACAAAGGTTTCGCTCCCCAGTCTCACAGATAAAGACAAGGAGGATGCCCATTTTGCTTTGCAGGAAGGAGTTGACTGGCTTGCACTATCTTTTGTAAGAAGACCTGCCGATCTTCTTGACCTGAAAGATCTTATGCGTCAGGAAAAAAAACATGCATGGATTATCGCCAAAATTGAAAAACCCGAAGCACTTAATGAAATTGACGAAATCATTGATATGGCTAATGGGATTATGGTAGCCCGTGGTGATCTGGGAGTAGAAATTCCGTTTGATAGAGTGCCTTTGATCCAAAAAATGATTGTGAAAAAATGCATTGAAAAAGCAAAACCAGTAATTATTGCCACCCAGATGATGGAAAGCATGATTAGTAGCTTTCGTCCTACCCGAGCGGAGGCAAATGATGTAGCCAACGCCGTTCTTGACGGTGCTGATGCACTTATGCTAAGCGGAGAAACATCCGTTGGGAAATACCCGGCAGGCGTAATCAGGGCCATGCAGCAAATCATCAGCTATACTGAACAACATGCTTATCAATACTACCGCGAACATGAACCATATGAACTTTCCCGTACCTTTTTGCCCGACTCCATATGCGCCAATGCCTGTCACATGGCAAAACAAACCAGGGCAGAAGCCATAATCACATTCACTTTTAGTGGTTACACCCCAATGCGTATTGCCTCTCACCGGCCCAAAGCTGCGATATACACGTTCACGAGAAACGAAGCCCTCCTTTGTCGCCTTTCTCTGGTCTGGGGTGTGAGAGCCTTTTACTATGACAAATCAGATCATACTGATGAATCAATTCAACAATCGACACAATTTCTGAAGGAAAATAAATTCATATCTGACGACCAAGTAATCATTCACGTTGGAAGTATTCCAATTAATGCTCGCGGACAAACCAATATGATCAAACTTAGTTATGTCTGATCAGGGTTATTTCCTTCAAACTCTTGCTTTCGTTGAAAATAAGTGGTTAGACATTCTGAAGAAAGAATGTTTACGTTGTTTTTCCAATACTTTCCTGCCGTCACACGATTGTTCGCATCATATCCGTGTGTGGAACTACGCCAAACAGATCATGCTTTCTGTTGGTAAAAGCTACCTGTTGACTGCTGAAGAAACAGAAATTTTACTGCTGGCCTGTTTTTTTCACGATACGGGCATGAGTATTGACCCGGGTCCTCGTCATGGTCAGTTCAGCAGAAACCTTTGTTCCGATTTCCTCCAACAGAATGGTTCGGTTATTCCTAAAGCAGATATTCTCCTTTCCATTGTTGAGGAACACGACCAGAAAGACACCACTAAAGAAGCCCCGGAAAAAGATATCAAAGGCCGATTACTTGCTTTGCTTCATATGGCAGATGATCTTGATGCATTCGGAGCAACCGGTGTTTACCGTTACACCGAGATTTATCTGATTCGAGGAATACCATCCCCAAATATTCCCGGAAATGTCCTTCCCAATCTGGAAAACCGTTTCAACCGGATAAAGGAAATGATACCGACAGATTCCGATTTCCATGGGACCCATTTCAAAAGATTTTTATACACCCGGCAATTTTTCTCCAACTGCCTGAACACTCCTACCGGGCTAACAGACTTTGCGTTTCTGACAGAGAATATTGCTACATATATATTGGGACAAAAACAAACCACCGATAATTTTGCTCATAGAATCATAGAGCATGCTGGTACACCTTCTCTTATCCGGCAGTGGGCCAGGGATTTTATAAAAGAACTAGAAGCTTTCCGAGCTTAAATACTTATCGAACGGTTAATATAATCCGAATAATCCTTAAGACGTTGCTGGTATGGCTCATTAAACAGCGGTGATGAAATTAGAAAATCTGCTGTTGAACGGTTACAGGCTGTGGGAACATTATACAGAACGGTGATTCGCAAAAGAGCTTTGACATCTACATCATGAGGCTGGGGTTGCATAGGATCCCAGAAAAAAACCAGAATATCGATTTTCCCTTCGGCCACAAGAGCCCCCAGTTGCTGATCACCTCCTAGTGGACCTGATTTGAGCTTTTTAAGACTAATAGATACATCCTGCCCAGCTTTCCTTCGAAGGGCCGTTTCGACCATTCTGCCTGTAGTACCAGTACAAATTAGTTTGTGTTTAATAAGCTCCTGCCAGTTCCATTCGACCCATTCTACAAGATCTTTCTTACGATGATCGTGCGCAACCAAAGCAATTCTTTTAATTCTTTCCATAATATCAGCATTAACTGGTAAAAATAGCATTAAACTCTCTTATACAATTTATTGTAAAATTAAAAGCATATGAAAATACTGTAAAGATTAAATGTGACAAAGAGAACAGATAACTGATTTTTTAACGGATGGAAACGGACATCAAAAAAAAGGACTTTTTATCATCAACCGGGTAAAACTGGTAGTCAATTTTTCGGAGACTTTCGCGAGAAATATCAATCAGACCCAAACCGGCTCCTCCTCTCTTTGTTGCTTTTCCCTGCCGGAGAGTAGCTTTGTACAAGCTGTTCATCTCCTCCCTGTTCATAGAATTCAGAAGATCCAATCGCGTTTTCAGATCATCGATTTCATCTGAAGCAACATAATTTCCTGCCAGAACATTATATGATTCGTCTTTCAATCCAATAACAAAAATTCCATGATGTATTCCATTTTGAGCAAAAGAATGGATGCTGATATTCTGAAGTATTTCTACCAGAACGTGAAAAACCTTTTTCTTGTATTTAAAGATGTCTGACTGACTGCGCAGATTATTTTCAAGCATACGGAGGATGGGGATAACCGACTCTCTGCTATAGTCTCCCTTATGCATCAGAAGAAAATTATTCTGCATCATCAGATTGTGAAATTCTATCGTCTGCTCAATAGGAACGCTGCTCCCTTCATTTAAACCACGTACATCGGGAGATTTCATTCTGATCTGAAGGTAGAAAAATGAATAATCCTTATCGAATGGTTCGAATAAATATTCAAGTTTTTGTCCTGATTTCCTCGCCATCTCAATAAGACCAAGCCCAGCCCCCCCTTTTGAGGAAAGGCCTTCATGCTCAAGGTTCTCAAGATACATTTTCTTAAGATCATCTTTATCAAGACGATTGATTTCATCAATACGCGAGGTAAGAAAATCAATATTTTCTTTCTTAACCAGATTGCAGGAAGCTATATAGTAAGAGGCACCAATGTGCCGGGTACTGAACATCCCCGTATACCGATGTTTAACAATGGAAGCATCTGCTTCCGTACCATGCCGAACCACATTCTGAAAACATTCGGCCATCAGGAAGGAAACTTTACTGCTCATTCGGGCCTGATCCTGACGAACGGATATGCTGTATTCACTGAGTCCGATAATTTTATCGGTGATCTCGTCGCTGAAGGATCCCTGATAAAAGAAACTCAATGTATCTTCCTTCAGAAGCTGGTAAAGCTGGAAAATCTGCCCAAGTTCCATGCAGAAGCAAAAACGTTTGTTAAAGATCCATCGCTTGCTTAATTGTGTTTATTTTCAGGCAATACTCCGCATGGATTACCATATGTCGCTTTGCCAATGCCTTCAATCGGATGCAGAACTGCATTGCCAGAAAACGAATCTCCGCTAATTTAGGAATTTTTTGCATTTCAGGTTTATCCTCCATCAAAAAAACAGACTTTATCTCTATAAAATCATATCCTAAAAAGTCACAAGGCAACAAACCATATAATCAACTTCATAGTCAATGCAAAATGCCAGAGAATGAACACACGCATTTGACTATCGATGGTGAATGAACCTGATACGTGGCCTGGTTTTTGCTACCCCCCAATCCTTGAGTAAAATTTTATATTTCGTGAAACTTGGTTAATTTCGTCGCTTCCTTCAAGGCAACTCCTTAGAGCATAACATAATCATATATGGCATCTGCCAGAACACCAAAACGAAAAAGAAGTAAAAAAGGAAGAAAAACTTTCTCCCGTATTTTAATTTTAACTGGCTTCCTGTTTGCTGCGGCACTGATTACAATTTTTTATTATGGATACAGAAAAATTTACGGTCCCGGAATCCAGATCAGCCAGCCGGAAATGTCTCACATTTACATTCCAACCGGATCAACTCTTGACGATGTTGCTGATATTCTGATAAAACAGAAAATAATCACTGACAGAAAGTCATTTATCTGGCTTGCTAAAAAAAGCGGATACAGTAAAAAAATATACCCGGGCCATTACCTGGCCAGAAACGGAATGAGCAACCGGAGTCTCATCAATATGTTGAAGACAGGACGACAAACACCAGTAAAGGTGATGTTTCATAACATAAGGACATCAGTTCAACTGTCAGGGGTTATTGCACGACAGATAGAACCAGATTCGCTCGAGCTGCTATCATTTTTTAAAAACGATTCATTCCTGAAAAATCTCGGATTTACCCGTGAAACAATTCTCTGTATGTTCATCCCCAACACCTATGAATTTTACTGGAACACGAGCGCACGCGACTTTTTCCTGCGGATGAACAAAGAATATAAAAAGTTCTGGAACGATAAACGAAGAAATCAAGCCGAATCAATAGGACTAACTCCAGTAGAAGTTAGCATACTCGCATCTATTGTTGATGAAGAATGTCTTGTTAAATCGGAAGAGCCTGTAGTAGCTGGCGTCTATATGAATCGCCTGGCAAAAGGAATGCCCTTGCAGGCCGATCCAACCATTCGTTTTGCTATTGGTGACTATGGGGTGAAACGCATTCTTAAAAAGCATCTTGAAATAAATTCTCCTTATAATACATACAAATATCCCGGCCTGCCTCCTGGACCAATATCGGTGCCTTCTGTTTCTGCTATTGAGGCAGTCCTTAATTACACCCGCCACGATTACCTTTATTTCTGTGCCAAGGAAGATCTGTCAGGTGAACATTACTTTTCCAAAAGCCTGGCCCAGCACTTAGAATACGCAAGGCAATACCAGAAAGCTTTAAACAAATTGAAGGTATACAGATAATTTCATGCTTGAAGGATAATTGCAGCCTCTTCTGGAAAATATTGATCAATGCGAAGACTTTATTCCAGAATATTTTGAAAAAATCTGATTGCCGTATTATCGTTTAATCGAGATAGGTCAATAGAAACACAACAAACATTTAAACAACTTGTTTCTATTGACTTATCAAGGCAACCCCGACTTATCAAAATCTTACATTTTGTTAGTCGATGGGTTCAATTGATGAATTTGGGTTTAACAAGGAAATTGTTTAATATTTCATGCTATGAATTAAACAAACCGCCCTCAAGTTTGTTAATCATAAAAAAAACGAAAATGCAGAAATATATATTGGCCGTTTTTATACTTCTTATCCCTTTGCACTGCTTAAATGGCCAGCAGCGCGAGAAAGGAATCATTGAAGGAAGGATATACAATGCGCGAAATAATGAACCCATTCCATTTGCCAACATTGTTATCTGGGGAACCAATATCGGAAGCACAAGTGATCTGGACGGGAGGTTTCTTTTCACAGGTCTCGCTCCCGGGTATGTTGAGCTGAGGGTAACTTTTGTTGGCTTTAAGCCCTATGTCTCGGAACAAATACTCGTAACCAATGCGAACAAGGTATTTATAGAAATCCCTCTCGAAGAAACCCTTGTTGAACTGGATGCCGTTGTAGTAAAAAGTTCTCCATTTAGAAAAAGCGAAGAAAGTCCTGTTTCGCTGCGTCGGATAGGTATTGAGGAAATTGAAAAAAATCCTGGAGGAAACAGGGATATTTCACGTGTTATTCAGGCATTTCCTGGGGTAGCCTCTACCCCAGCTTATCGGAATGACGTAATTGTAAGGGGTGGCGGTCCAAGTGAGAACCGTTTTTTTCTTGATGGAATTGAAATACCTAATCTCAATCATTTTGCCACACAAGGAGCAAGCGGAGGGCCTGTAGGAATCATCAATTCCGACCTGATCAGGGAAGTGAATTTTTATTCAGGTGCTTTCCCTGCATCGCGGGGAAATGCATTAAGTTCTGTACTCGAATTCAGCACAATTGACGGAAACAAAGAAAAAACAAAATTCAGGGGTTCTGTCGGAGCTTCCGACCTGGCTATCGCATTTGACGGACCTTTGAATAGTAACACAACCTATTTTCTTTCAGCCCGTCGTTCATATCTGCAGTTTTTATTCAGCGCACTCGGTCTTCCATTTCTGCCCACATACAATGATTTCCAGTTCAAAATACGCTCCCGTCCGGACACCAAAAATGAACTTATTGTTATGGGTTTAGGCTCCCTGGATAACTCTAAACTCAATCTAAACGCAAATGAAACGGAGATTCAGCGTTACATCCTGGGGTATCTCCCTGAAAACAAACAATATTCATACACATTTGGATTCCTTTATAAACATTACCGCGAAAACAGTTATGACACATGGGTTTTGAGCCGGAATTACCTCAATAATGCAGTTATAAAATACAAAAACAATATAGAGACTGATACTCTCAGAACACTGGATTATGCATCAGGCGAAGGCGAAATTAAATTCCGGTACGAAAATACTGCACGCATCAGAAGAGATTGGAAAACCAACCTTGGAGGGAATATTGAATTTGGCCGGTACCGAAATACAACATTTCAGAAATTTTTTGAAACCAATCCTTTTATTATCGACTATTCTTCAGAACTCACCGTCTGGAAATGGGGCATATTTGGTCAGGTCAGTCGTGAACTTATGGGAAGCAAGCTGACAATGTCACTCGGAATCAGAGCAGATGCCAACAATTACAGCAAAAGTATGTCCAATCTTTTTAATCAGTTATCGCCACGATTGTCGGTTTCATATGGCTTACTTCCAAAAATATTCATGAATATGAATATCGGCCGATATTATCAAATGCCACCATATACAGCACTTGGTTTAAGAGACAATGAAGGAAACCTGGTGAACCAAAAAAATAACCTCCGGTATATTGCATCCGATCATTTGGTTACTGGTCCTGAGTTTCTTATTGACGATAACTCCCGACTTACCCTTGAAGGCTTCTATAAGTGGTATAGGAATTATCCTGTTTCGTTACGCGACAGTATTGCCATTGCCAGTAAAGGAAGCGATTATGAAGTATTCGGTAACGAACCTCTTGTTTCAAAGGCAAAAGGAAGAGCTTACGGAATCGAACTTTTTTACAGAAATAAGAATCTTGCAGGAACAAACGTTATCATTTCCTACACGTTTGTTCGCAGTGAATTTCAAGGATTTCGCCCTGTTTATTATCCCAGTGCATGGGATAACCGACATCTGCTGAATGTTACCGCGCTACGTAAATTCGGGAAGAGCTGGAATGCAGGGATCAAATGGAGGTATGTAGGCGGGGCACCCTATACTCCTGTTGATATTGAAAAATCATCTCTGCAGGAAGCATGGGATGCATCGGGAAGAGCATACCTTGACTATTCCCGCTTTAACCAATTGCGACTTCGGGCTTTTCATCAGCTCGACATACGAATAGATAAGGAATTCTTCTTCGATAAGTGGTCTCTCATTTCTTATATTGATGTTCAGAACGTATACGGCTTCAAAGCTAACCGTCCTGATATATTAATACGTGCCGAAGATTCCTCTGGCGCTCCATTGCCTCCTGCCGGAGAACCACCTCGTTACCAGCTTAAAAAAATCGAAGATAATGCCACCGGGACGGTTCTGCCTACCGTGGGAATTATTATACAATTCTAATGATGTAGCCATGAAACATATTTATTCTACCATTTTTTTAATGATAGTATTTCTTCTGATTATTTCTTTTAATCAGTGCCAGAACAAAACTTCTCCGACCGAGGCGATGCCCGCGCAAGAAACTATTATTACAAACAAAAATGAAAAAGGGCCTGTTATTACCATTCATTTTCAAAAAGGAAAGTATCATAATCATCCTTTAATGGCTGTTTGGATCGAAGACACCTCAGGCAGATTCATTCAGAACATTTATGTAGCAGAATCGATAGCTAAAGGAATATTCCTCCATGCTGACAACAGCAGAGGGCAATGGATGCCCGGAGAAATAAGACGGCCTGCCGCTCTGCCATATTGGGGTCACAAATGGGGAATAAAAGCAGAAGACGGGTTATACCTTCCCACCTCGAAAAACCCATTGCCCGATGCTGTTTCAGGTCCTACACCCCAGAACAACTTTATCATCCAGTCACGGCTTGCTGATACTACCCTCCAGGTTTTCAAAGTCATGATGGAAATCAATCAGTCATGGGACTGGAATGAATACTGGACCAATAATAAATTTCCGGATGACAAGGAATATAAAACTTCTAGCCAGCCTGCCCTGGTTTATAGCGCCACCATTGACCTTACTAAAGATATCAGGGAAGCAGAGATGCAGGTGATCGGTCATAGTCATTACAGTGGTAAAGATGGCAATTTGTATAACGACCTGACTACTATGACTACTGCGCTACAGATCGCCAGGTCAATTAAAGTGATCTGCTACTGAGATACCACAAAGCCACTTCCTGCTCCTTTCCGCTAAAGACAGGAATTTGGTTTATCGACTTTCTTAAACCGAAGTACCATGAATTAACAAATTCAATCGGACTAATAAAAATTTTTGTCAAAACTTATAAGATTAGAGTAAAATTATTTTTAGAGGAATTGGGTTAAATGCAATGCTTGCATTACGGGTGAGGACAAGAGTCTTTATGCAAAGAGTTATGCGGGGTTTCAC
>CAZJQN010000010.1:0-46544 GCA_964548125.1 uncultured Bacteroidales bacterium
GTAAGGAGCCAAAGAAATGAAGATGTACCCGGATGAGAATGGTTGGCTGGTTAATAAAACACATAGGGCACATAGAAAGTACATACAGGGCACATAGGGAATACACCCGGGTTGCACAGGGCGCGGGATTTGTTACAGAGGTTTTTCAGGTAATTATTAATAACAGCCCTATGGTATTGAAAAATACTGTGGACTAATTTCACTGAAAATATAATTTTCTTCGTAAGGACACTTTCAGCAATTCAACTTGCTTTGGTTTACTATGAAATCCTTGGTGGTTAATACTACCCATGAGACAATCTGTCGATACTAATAAAGGGTAATTCAGGCTTATTTAAGCAATGAGAGCAGGGTTTGCCGCAGCAATTCTCCGCGCAGACCTTTGGCTACAATAATCCCATTTCCGTCGAGCAGAAAGTTCATAGGAATACCATCGACCTGATAGAGGGCAGCAGCATCAGAATTCCAGAATTTAAGATCACTTACATGGTAAGGCCAGGACAAATTATCCTCTTTAATTCCTTTTACCCATGCATCCCGGGATCGGTCGAGGGATACGCTGTAGATGGTAAATCCCTGTCCTCTGGTAAATGATTTGTCTTTGAATTCGTTATAAACTTTCACCAGATTTGGATTTTCGGCCCTGCAGGGCGGGCACCACGAAGCCCAGAAATCGATCAGTACTATTTTCCCGCGGAGGGAAGACAGGGCTATTTCCTTTCCGTCAGGAGAAGGAAGAGCTATTTCGGGTGCCTGGTTACCGGGTTCCAGTCCTATAGTTACACCGGACGGAGAGGAATTTTCTGGTTGTCTGTTACCCGATGACCGGTTACATGAAATTATTAGAGCAGAAAAGGCAAGGATAAAGGCTATTTGTTTCATAGGGCAGTTTCAATTTTTAAACGAATGTATCTGTTAAAACCATCATCATATCAGATAACAACTCAAGGCTCAATTCGTTCAATATGTGCTCCAAGTTGGTTGAGGCGTTCGTCTATTTTTTCGTATCCGCGGTCAATCTGTTCAATGTTGTGGATAATGCTTTTGCCCTGGGCTGACAAGGCTGCGATCAGCAAAGCGACTCCCGCACGGATATCGGGTGAGGTCATTGTGGTTCCTCGAAGCTGGAAGCGGCGGTTCAGACCAATCACGGTAGCTCTATGCGGATCGCAAAGGATAATCTGGGCGCCCATATCGATCAGTTTGTCGACGAAGAAGAGGCGGCTTTCGAACATTTTCTGGTGTATGAGCACACTACCTTTGGCCTGGGTTGCAATGACCAGCATCACACTTAGAAGGTCAGGGGTAAATCCAGGCCAGGGAGCATCAGAAATAGTAAGAATGGAACCATCGATGAAGGTGTCGATTTCATATTCTTTCTGGGCAGGGATGAAAATATCGTCGTCCCGTTTCTCGAACCGTATACCCATGCGGCTGAACCACCAGGGTATTATGCCAAGGTTTTGCCAGGATACGTTTTTAATGGTAATTTCCGATTGAGTCATGGCAGCAAGTCCAATAAAGCTTCCGGTTTCGATCATATCGGGCAGAAGGCGGTGCTCACATCCATGGAGTGATGTTACTCCGTCGATGGTAAGAAGATTGGAACCTATTCCAGATATTCGAGCCCCCATCCGGTTGAGCATGTGGCACAGCTGCTGTACATATGGCTCGCAGGCTGCATTGTAAATAGTGGTGGTTCCTCTGGCCAGTACAGCCGTCATAATTATGTTGGCTGTTCCGGTTACTGAAGCTTCATCCAGAAGGATATACCCTCCATGGAGGTTTTTTGCCTCAATGGTATAGGTGTGCTGGTCGGGATGATAGTTAAAGCGGGCCCCCAGCTGTTGAAGTCCAAGGAAGTGGGTATCAAGGCGGCGGCGTCCGATTTTATCTCCACCCGGTTGAGGAATACTTCCGAAGCCAAAACGGGCAAGGAGAGGGCCAATAACCATCACAGAACCTCTCAGGCTCGATCCGAGTTTTCTGAATTCTTCGCTTCGCAACGCTTCGGGATGGATGTTTTTTGCCTGAAAGGAGTAAACTCCATGACTGACATGATTAACCTCAACCCCAAGAATGCGAAGGAGATCAATCAGTATAAGCACATCGCGTATTTCGGGAACGTTAGAGATAGTTACTTTGTCAGGCGTCAGCAGTGTAGCGCTGATTACCTGCAGGGCTTCGTTTTTGGCACCCTGTGGTACAATTTCACCCCGAAGGCTGTGGCCTCCTTCTATGACGAAGGTACTCATGCGCAGGCAGGATACTTATCGTTGTTTATTCCGCTGATTGTTACGTTTCTTGTTCCGAATTTTTGGAGCAAGGAGTTCTCGGGTTTCGGAAAGGTGCATGTCGGGAGGAAACTGAATGTCCTGTCCGATAATTTCCTTCAGGTCGTTGAAAATAACTTCATCACTCACCTGTTCCCTGTTCCAGGTAAGATAAAGCTTTTTCATGTGATTGGCCAGGTTCCGAAGCATTTCCATGCGCCGCTGTTCATCATCCACCTTCATGATTTCTTTGGCCAGCATTTCAACTACCTTGCCGTAGTGCCGGAAGCGTATTTCACCTGAAGGATAAGGAATGCGGTTGGGTTTTTCTTCCAGTACTTCCTTTTTCGGCATTTCATAGGGGCTGTCGATATCCAGTTTATAATCGGCCATGATCATAAGGTGGTCCCAGAGTTTGTGCCGGAAATCGCTCTGATCGCGCAGGTGGGGGTTAAGGTTCCCCATGACAGCAATAACCGTCTGGGCAGCCTTGTTGCGAAGTTCCCTGTCTTCGATAGTCAGCAGGTGATCGACCATGATCTGCACGTTCCGGCCGTACTCAGGCAAAACGAGCTTCTTGCGCGTGGTGTTGTAATCCTTGAACATAGAAATGGATTTTGTTGGCAAAGCTACTATTTTTTAATCGATTCAGTATGATGAGTGTAAGAAAATCGGCAGCCAGGCAAAAACGACCAGGCAGGTAAGGCGATAAAATCAGTTCTCTGCATCAAGCAAGCGAAGTTTGGCAAATTTGAGAAGCAACTGGCGGGTTCCGGCTTCGTCGAACTGTACCGATGCTTTAAGGTCAGGGTATTCTCCTTCGAGCGAAAGAATGGTACCAGGCCCGAACCGGTCGTGGTGCACTCGGGCTCCCGATATGAGTTTTTCAGGAGGAATAGTCTGGAGGCCGCTGGAGGTAACCGATGAGGTGTTATCACCCTTTCGAACTTTCTTCCAGTTGGGTGGAGGTATTGTTCTCACTGGCAGCCCGGCTTGTGGTTCGCTGATGCCTGAGAGAACATCCGGTTCACGGAAAAGAGTATTTCCGGTATATGGTTTTCTTCCATGCCTTCTTTCTTCGCCTTCAGAATAGTTTTTTTCGATATACCTTGGATCTATTTCCCGGATGAAACGGCTTGGTGTGCAGTCAACCGGCTGACCCCAGCGGAAACGGGATTGTGCCCATGAGAGGAAGGCCCGGGTTTTTGCTCTGGTAAGGGCAACATAAAAAAGCCGGCGCTCTTCCTCCAGGTCAGAAGGATTATCCATCGAAAGATAGGAAGGAAAAAGTTTCTCTTCCAGGCCGGTGATATAGATATATGGAAATTCAAGTCCTTTGGCCGAATGAACGGTCATAAGAGTCACTTTGTCGTGGTCGGTTTCTTTTTCAGTATCCTGATCGATGAGCAGGGAAACGTTTTCCAGAAAACGGGTAAGAGTGGGAACTTCTTCCTCTGCTGACTCTTCCTGAAATGAGCTGATGCTGTTCAGCAATTCCTGAATATTTTCGAAGCGGCTGACACCCTCGGGGGATTTGTCGTTATGAAGCTCTTTCAGTAGTCCGCTTTTTTCTGCAATCTCCATGGCCAGGTCCCAAGCAGAGATATTGGCAAGTTTATCAATAAACGTATGAATAAGGGATACAAACCCACTAATTTTATTCTGGATACTGCTGCTGATACCAGTTGCAGATAAAGTCTCACCAGAAATAACTGACCATATACTCGTCCCTCTTTCCGCGGCAGTTGCCTGAAGCCTTTCTGTTGTTGTATCTCCGATTCCCCTGGCCGGAACATTAATGATCCGCAGGAGGGCTTCATCATCGTCCGGATTTACCACCAGTCTGAAATAGGCCAGAAGATCTTTGATTTCCTTGCGCTGGTAAAAACTGAGACCGCCATAAATTTTATAAGGTATATTCAGTCTGCGGAGTGACTCTTCCATTGTACGTGATTGGGCATTGGTACGGTAAAGAACGGCAAAATCTTTCCATGCCGCCTGACGGGAGAAACGGATTTGGTGGATATCAGCTGCAATCATCATAGCTTCTTCCACATCGGTCGAAGCACGCGCGACCTGAATTTTTTCACCGGTCTCCAGAGCACTCCAAACCTTTTTACGCAACTGGCCCTGATTGTTCTCAATAAGGCTGTTGGCAGCATTTACAATTGTCTGCGTAGACCGGTAGTTTTGCTCCAGCTTGAACAGACGGTACTCAGGATAATCGTTTTTAAAGTTTAGGATGTTTTCAATTCGTGCTCCCCTGAATCCGTAAATACTCTGTGCATCGTCGCCCACCACAAAAACATTGCGGTGTTTCTGTACCAGCTTGCTCACAATAAGATATTGGGAAAAATTTGTGTCCTGGTATTCGTCAACAAGCACATGTATAAAACGTTCCTGGTACTTTTTCAAAACATCAGGAAAATCGCGGAATAAAATATTGGTATAGAGCAACAGATCGTCGAAATCCATTACATTGGCCTTTCGGCAACGACTTGCATAACGGGCATAAACTTCAGCCACCATAGGTTTCCTGGCAGCCGTATCCTGTCTGATGATTTCCTGATTACGGGCATAGGCCTGCGGGGTGATCAGATTGTTTTTTGCAGAGGATATACGGCTATAAATTTCTCCCGGAGGGTAAAGCTTATCGTCGAGCTGAAGTTCTTTGATGATCGTCTTTACCAGATTTTTTGCATCTTGTGTATCGTAGATGGTAAAACTGGAGGTAAAACCAAGAACATTTCCTTCAACTCGGAGGATGCGGGCAAATACGGAATGAAAGGTGCCCATCCAGAGATGCCGGCACTCTTTTTCTCCCACCAGAGAAACGATGCGTTCCTTCATCTCTCTGGCCGCTTTATTAGTAAAGGTGAGAGCGAGAATTTGCCCAGATGTTACTCCCTGAGAGAGTAACCATGCAATACGATAGGTAAGGACACGGGTTTTTCCGGAGCCGGCACCGGCAATAACAAGGCACGGTCCGCCCGGAGCCGTCACAGCTTCCCGCTGTGCATCATTCAAAGTATTTAATAAGCTTATCACAGAGAATAATTGAACAGGCAAAGGTAAATAAGCGGGAGGGAAAATTTTTATGGTGTTGAAATCTTTTCCGGACGGTCTTTTTCAATTCTTTAAGCTGTTGGTTCTTCGCCTTCCGATTTTTGCCGCTGGTCATTCGCCGGGTTGAGAGTGTGGGAAAAGGGTGTGTTCTGTTTTACCACGGATGGCCCTAATAATTTGTTTTCAGGAATGCAATTATATACTGAATCTAAAAACATTTCGTTTATTTTGCAGAAACAGTAAAAGAAAGTTACTGACTTGAATGCATTCGGTTTGAAGAAATTAATTTCGAACAAGACATCTATCCTCATTTTATTGGAGTTCTTATTGCCTGGGACAGTTTCGCTTGAGGCACAGATACTGGCACCCCAGGCCTCCTATGCAGGCATAACGCAATACAAGGTATTTCCTATTCAGGATCCGATTTATGTGTTTTATTCCCTTCAAGGGGGTGTCTATCCTCAGTTAAAGCTCAGCGCCCAGTGCCCGGGTGGAGGGAATGACTGCAATTTTAGCTGGTATAAGTTTCGATTTGCAACAGGACAGTTTGACAGTCTTGTAAAAGCCGAAAGCAATGTTAATCAGTCTGAAATAACAGCAGTTGCAGGTGGAGGATACAGGCTGGTCAGGCAACATGCACCTGACCCGGACACGGCATACAGAGCATGGGTTTTTGTTCATGATATTGTAGCGGATGCATTGGAAACCAACGAAGGGAAGGTGCCTGATACAAAATTTACTTGCGACTTCGTAGAACTGAATGGTACAGTGAAGACGGATACGCTTGTATATGCAGATCCTCAGTCGGGAGCTCTGCTAAAATACGCTCTTAAACCAACAATATTCTGGAGTTCGGTCAATGAGGAAGAAACAGTTGAAAATGCATTTTCCGGCACATACGTTCGGAATTATAATCCACCTCCATTTGACACCCGGTATATTCTGAAAGTTACCGATGCCAGCGGCATTTTAAGAAGCGATACTGTGTTATACGAAAGCATTCAGACTAGGGCTGATTTTTCTTTTCTGGTGAAGGATGCCCAGGACAAAGAGTATCGGCAAGCCAGCCAGGATGGAGAATCGGCTCCTCTTACGGTGCAGTTCATTAATAAATCGGTAAACGGCAAAAGCTTCACCTGGAAATTTATGGATACCGTTTTCCGTGGGCAAACGAGACCAATACCTCTTGTTACCACTGATACGGCTATAAAGCCAGAGTTTACTTACTATATTCCTCACCGGTATACTGTTCGCCTTATCTCGGTAAGTGAGGCTGGTTGTGTGGATTCCACTGTCAACAGTGATCCTCTGGTGGTTAAAGCTTCTTTGCTGGAAGTGCCTAATTTTTTCACGCCCGATATTCCGGGAGGGAATTCGCGTTTCATTATTCTGCGTGACCGCCAGAAAAACCAGGAAAGTTTTGCCTCCATCCGGTCATTTCATATTACTGTTTATAGCCGATGGGGAGCTAAAGTATATGAATATGAAGGGGATATTAACGCATGGGAAGGATGGGACGGAACCATAAAAGGATCAGGACGGCCTGCGGCTGAAGGGTATTACTATTATGTAATTGAAGCAAAGGGATACGATGATGTTCGCTATCAGGGTGTAAAAAAGACAGATGACGGCGGGAAAATCTTCTATACCGGTTTTTTGTACCTCTTCCGGCAAGCCTTTTAATCCGAGATTGCATAGGGGCGTGCCAATAAGCTTTTGAAAGTCTGTTGGTTTTTTGAATAGACTTTCGGTTTAATCCGGTTGCGACAAAGTAAAAAGACACCTTTTTAGGATGCCGAAAAATAAATAAGATATATCCTTTACAAACAAAAAACCTTCAGGCTTTCTGAAGGTTTTTTGCTGTGAGGTTCGTTAGAACTTACTATTATTCTTCTTTCTCTTCTGCTTCGTAAGCTTTTAAGAGTTGTTCCTGAACTTCAGCTGGTACAGGTGCATATTCAGAGAAGCGCATGGTATACATGGCTCTGCCACCGGTAAGACTCGAAAGAGCAGTTGAATATTTGTTCATTTCGGCCAGTGGAACCTTAGCGGTAATCTTTTCAAATCCTCTTTCACTTCCCATGCCAAGCACCATGCCACGCCGGCCCTGCAGATCGCTGATCACATCACCCATACGATCGGAAGGTACATAGATTTCAACAAGATAGATAGGTTCAAGAATCTTGGGACCTGCGTTTTTGAAGGCAATTTTAAATGCGTTTCTTCCGGCAAGTTTGAATGAAATTTCGTTTGAGTCAACCGGGTGCATTTTCCCGTCATACACACAGATTCTGATGTCGCGGGCATACGAACCTGTCAGAGGGCCTTCTTCCATCTTTTCCATAATTCCTTTCAAAATAGCCGGCATAAATCGGGCATCAATACTTCCTCCAACTATGCAGTTATGGAATACCAGTTTGCCGCCCCAGGGCAGGTCATGTTCTTCAGTATCCCGCACGGTCACTTTAAATTCCTTTCCGTTGATTTTGTATACCGATGGCAATGGTGCGCCTTCCACATAGGGTTCAATAATCATGTGTACTTCACCAAACTGACCGGCGCCGCCCGATTGTTTTTTGTGTCTGTAGTCGGCCTGTGCAGCCTTTGTTATCGTTTCACGGTAAGGTATCCGGGGCGGAAGGAACTCGGTAGGAATTTTAAACTCGTTATCGAGATGCCACTTTAATATATTAAGGTGGTGTTCACCTTGTCCGTATACAATGATTTGTTTCAGTTCTTTGGAGTATTCAATCAGGATGGTCGGGTCGTCGTTATGCATACGGTTGAGCGCTTCTCCCAGTTTTTCTTCATCACCTTCGTTAAGGGGACGAATTGCGGTACGGTATTTGGGTTCAGGGAATTTGATTGCAGGGAAGATGAATGAAACGGAAGGAGCAGTCAAGGTATGGTTGTTGCGGGTATTTTTCAGCTTCACTGTAGCTCCCAGGTCTCCGGCTACCAGCTCCGGCACCTTACTGCGGTTTTTCCCGAGTACCCAGAAAATCTGGGAAAGTCTTTCCTTACTTTGATTATTATTGTTAACATAGTCAGAGCCTTCGGTGATTTTTCCTGACATTACCTTGAAGTAGAGGATTTCACCTATATGAGTTTCAATATTGCTTTTGAAAATAAAGAGAGAAGCAGGTGCATTGGCATCGCAGGGAACTTCTTTCCCTTCGCTGTTCTTTGGTGCTGGCATTTCAGAAGGAGAAGGAGCTGCTTTGGCAATGAACTGAAGCAGTCGGCCTATACCCATGTTCTTTTTGGCAGCTGTACAAAAGAGCGGGAAAATACCGCGTGAAATAATTCCTTTTCGTATTCCGCTCATAAGTTCTTCTTCGGTAAGTGTCCCCTTTTCAAAGAAGATTTCCATGAGAGCCTCATCATTTTCTGCGGCCCGCTCAATCAGTTCGTTGTGTAGTTCTTCTGCTTTACTTTTCAGTTCGGCAGGAATGTCGGTTATTTCAGGTTGTCCACCTTCGGCAGGATATTTGAGTACCTTCATCAGCATCAGATCGACAATGCTGTTAAATCCGGGACCTTCCTGAACAGGGAATTGGAACAGGGTTACATGGCTGCCGAAACGTTCTTTGGCCATTTCAATCGTCTTCTCAAAGTTGGATTTGTCATGATCGACATGGTTAACCACCAGCATCATTGGTTTCTTCAGGTCTTCGAGGTGGCGTGCCTGGATTTCCGTACCAACTTCAACACCATTCTGGGCATTCAATAACATTACACCGAGGTCAGCAACATGAAGCGATGAGACCACATTCCCGATAAAGTCGTCAGCTCCTGGTGTATCGAGAATATTGATTTTCGTATCCGCAATTTCAGTGTACATCAGAGAAGAGAAAACTGATGAACCAGTTTCATGCTCAATGGGTTCAAAGTCAGATACTGTATTCTTCTGTTCAACACTGCCTCTGCGGTCTATCATTTTTCCTTCAAATAGCATGGCTTCCGACAGGATGGTTTTGCCGGATCCAGCATTACCGAGAAGGACGATATTCTTAATTTGAGATGTCTGATAGGTTTTCATTGAAATGGATCTGTTTAATTATTGTTGTTATAAAAATATCCTGTTTCACATCCATTGACAGCTGCAGGGAAGAGCTTGCCGGTAATATATAATATTAAGGTATTAACCTCCCCTGTCTATCATCATGGGTTGGCAAAAGTAGCAAAAATTTAATAAGGTGCAAGAGCGGTCTGAGAATGGCTTCAGGCAAAGGTTTTGTTCTGCAACATAAAAAGAAAAAACAAAGAGATGATATTGTTTTTTAAAAAAAAAGAATACCTTTGCAAGCCCAAATTTGTAAGAAAAACATATTTGTTTATGCCAACAATACAGCAATTAGTGAGAAAAGGCAGAGCAAAGCTGGAAGAAAAGAGCAAGGCTCCGGCCATGAAATCCTGTCCGCAACGCAGGGGTGTATGTACACGTGTATATACTACTACACCTAAAAAACCTAATTCAGCTATGCGGAAGGTGGCCCGTGTGCGTCTGACGGATGGAATGGAAGTAACTGCCTATATTCCGGGTGAAGGACACAACCTTCAGGAGCACTCGATTGTACTCATCAGAGGAGGTCGTGTTAAAGATCTTCCCGGTGTACGTTATCACATTATCCGTGGAACGCTCGATGCTTCTGGAGTTGAAGGACGCGGGAAACGCCGCTCAGTATACGGAACAAAGAAACCTAAGGCCAAAAAATAATATCTAAAAAATAACCGGTTAAAAGCACATGAGAAAAGCAAAACCAAAAAAACGGATTTTGTTGCCCGACCCGAAGTACAACGACGTGTTGGTCACAAGATTTGTCAATAACCTGATGATGCGGGGAAAAAAGAGTGTGGCTTTCAAAATTTTTTACGACGCCATTGAAGAGGTAGGAGAGAAGATGAAGGATTCGGGAAAAACGCCTCTGGAAATATGGAAAAAAGCTCTTGAAAACATTACCCCGCAGGTTGAAGTAAAAAGCCGCAGGGTTGGTGGTGCCACTTTCCAGGTACCGGTTGAAGTACGCCCTGATCGTAAAATTTCCCTCAGTATTAAGAATATGATTGAGTTTGCCCGCAAAAGAGGCGGCAAATCAATGAAGGAAAAACTGGCGGCCGAAATAATTGCGGCATACAATGAAGAAGGTGGTGCTTTCAAGCGGAAAGAAGATATGCACAAAATGGCCGAAGCCAATAAAGCTTTTGCTCACTTCAGATTTTGATAAGGAAGGATTGCGGAGAGAATTAAATGAAAGAAGATCTTAAATATACCAGGAACATCGGGATTATGGCCCATATCGACGCCGGTAAAACGACGACGACAGAGCGAATTTTATTCTATACCGGCGTCAATTATAAGATAGGAGAGGTCCATGACGGAAATGCCACGATGGACTGGATGGTGCAGGAACAGGAGAGGGGAATTACTATTACAGCTGCAGCAACAACCTGCTACTGGAAATACCGCGATCAGAATTACAAAATTAATATTATCGACACGCCGGGCCATGTTGATTTTACCGTTGAGGTAGAAAGGTCCCTGCGTGTGCTTGACGGGGCTATTGCTGTTTTCTGTGCAGTAGGAGGTGTAGAACCTCAGAGCGAAACTGTATGGCGGCAAGCTGATAAGTACCATGTACCCCGTATCGCCTTTGTTAACAAAATGGATAGGCCAGGAGCTGATTTCTTTGGCGTGGTGCAGCAAATGAAAACAAAACTGCATGCCAATGCGGTACCTGTTCAGATCCCAATTGGTTCTGAAGATTCCTTCTCCGGGCTTATTGATCTGATTGAACGCAAGGCGATTGTATGGTTTGATGACGAAAAGATCGGAACCCGCTACGAAAAATTTGACGTGCCTGAAGATATGGTCGAACTGACTGAAGAATGGCGCGAAAAACTGATTGAAAGCCTTGCAGAAGTTGACGATCATCTTCTTGAACGGTACCTCGAAGATCATGCCTCTATCTCAGAGGAAGAAATACTGGCAGCCGTCCGTAAAGCGGTAATCAGCCGGAAAATCGTACCGGTGATGTGCGGTGCCGCTTTTAAGAATAAAGGAATACAGAGGCTGCTGGATGGCATCGTTGCCTTTTTACCCAGTCCTTTAGATATTGGCCCTGTGCAGGGTATAAATCCCGATACAGGTGAAGAAATCAGAAGAGAACCTGATGATAAGGCACCGCTTACGGCTCTTGCATTCAAAATTGCAACCGATCCTTATGTGGGTCGGCTAGTGTATGTGAGAGTCTATTCAGGACGCATTGATTCCGGTACCCAGGTGTTTAACCCACGTACTGGCCGAAAGGAACGTATTTCACGCCTTTACCAGATGCACGCCAACAAGCAGAATCCGCGCGATTTTATTGAAGCCGGAGATATCTGCGGGGTTGTAGGACTTAAAGATATAAAAACAGGTGACACACTTTGCGAAAGTGCACATCCCATTATTCTTGAATCGATGGAGTTTCCCGAGCCTGTAATTGGGGTTGCCATTGAACCCAAAACGCAGGGAGATATGGATAAGCTGGCTATTGCCCTGAGTAAACTTACCGAAGAGGATCCTACTTTCCGTGTCACTTACGATGAAGATTCAGGGCAAACCATCATCAGTGGTATGGGAGAACTGCACCTCGATATTCTCCTCGACAGGTTGCGCCGCGAATTTGGTGTGGAGTGCAATCAGGGATCTCCTCAAGTTGCCTACAAAGAAGCTATTACAGCGACGGTTGAGCACAGGGAGGTATTTAAGAAACAAACCGGAGGTAGGGGCAAATTCGCTGATATCGTTGTACGAATATCTCCGCCTGATCCTGGTGAAAAAGGATTGCAATTTATTGACAGTGTAAAGGGTGGAAATGTTCCAAAGGAATATATTCCGGCCGTTAAGAAGGGTTTTGAGGAAGCGATGCGTAATGGTCCGTTGGCCGGGTATCCGCTCGAAGGACTTAAGGTGGAATTACTCGATGGTTCATACCATCCGGTTGATTCAGACAGTTTGTCCTTTGAAATTGCAGCCCGTCAGGCCTTTCGTAAGGCAGCCGCTGAAGCCAAACCAGTTCTGCTCGAACCGATTATGTCACTTGAAGTTGTTACTCCGGAAGAATATATGGGAGATATCATCGGGGACCTTAACCGTAGGCGTGGCCAGGTTGAAGGTATGGAAACCAGAGCCGGGGCCCGTGTCATCAAAGCCAAGGTTCCTCTGGCAGAGCAATTTGGCTATGTTACTGTTCTGAGAACGCTTTCATCAGGACGAGCAGCTTCCACTATGGAATTCCATAGTTACGCTCCCGTTCCGGCTGAGCTGTCGAAAGAAATTCTTGAGAATTATCACGGTAAGAAACTTGCTTTTGCATAAAATATATTGATCAATGAGTCAGAAGATTCGCATTAAACTGAAATCATACGATCATAATCTGGTTGATAAATCAGCCGAGAAGATCGTAAAAACAGTAAAATCAACTGGAGCTGTGGTTAGCGGACCTATCCCGCTTCCTACACAAAGGAAAATTTTTACAGTAAACCGTTCTCCTTTTGTCAATAAAAAATCAAGGGAACAGTTTCAGCTTCCTTCCTTTAAGCGATTGCTTGATATTTACAGCTCCACTCCAAAGACAATAGATGCTCTTATGAAGCTGGAATTACCCAGCGGAGTGGAAGTGGAAATTAAAGTGTGACACGAAATAATACCATAATACTATGCCAGGAATTATAGGGAAAAAATTGGGGATGACCTCGGTATTTACTGATGATGGTAAGCAGGTACCCTGCACCATTATTCAGGCAGGTCCCTGTGTAATTACCCAGATTAAGACCGTTGAAAAAGATGGTTATAAGGCATTGCAGCTGGCTTTTGATGATGCCAAGGAAAAGAATACTCCTAAAGCCATGGTAGGCCATTTTAAAAAAGCTGGAACCACGCCAAAACGCAGGGTATTGGAGCTTAAAGGTTTCGTTCTTCCATGGAAAGTAGGGGATGTAATAACTGTCGACTATTTCAAAAACGATAGCTTTGTTGATGTTGCAGCCATTTCAAAAGGCAAAGGCTTTCAGGGAGTAGTAAAAAGGCACCATTTTAAAGGAGTGGGCGAAGTCACCCACGGACAGCACGACCGGCTCAGAGCTCCGGGTTCAGTTGGAGCTTCTTCATTCCCGTCCCGAGTACTTAAAGGTCTTCGTATGGCTGGTCGGACCGGAGGTAAACGGGTTAAGGTACTCAACCTTGAGATCGTTAAAATTATCTCCGAGCAAAACATTATGCTCGTGAAAGGTTCGGTACCTGGCTCAAAAGGATCGTATGTAACAATATACAGCCCCGAAAGGGAATAATAAATTACGTTGGGGAATTATGGAACTGAATGTACTTTCAATTACAGGCAAGGAAACAGGGCGAAAAGTGGTTCTCGATGACACCATTTTTGCCATTGCTCCAAATGACCATGCTATCTATCTTGATGTAAAGCAATATCTTGCTGCCCAAAGGCAGGGTACGCATAAAGCCAAGGAGCGGAACGAAGTGAGCGGTAGTACCCGTAAAATTAAACGGCAGAAAGGAACCGGCGGCGCCCGTGCAGGTGGGTTGCGTAACCCTCTTTTCCGCCACGGGGGTCGTATCTTTGGTCCTGTTCCCCGTGACTATGACTTTAAGCTGAACAAAAAGGTGAAAAAGCTCGCCCGTAAATCAGCCCTGTCTTACAAAGCAAAAGAAAATGCTATCCTTGTGGTAGAAGATTTTCAACTGGAAGTTCCAAAAACAAAGGAATTCCTTAAGATACAAGAAAACTTGAATCTGAGCAATAAAAAATCGCTTCTGGTGCTCAACGAACCGAACAAAAATATATATTTGTCGTCTCGAAATTTGCCCGGGAGCAAGGTTGTAACAATCTCAGAATTAAACACATACGATATCATGAATGCTTCAGCTTTGCTCTTTGTTGAGAGTTCGCTGGGCAAACTTCAGGAAATCCTATAATAAAAAGTAAAGACAATGGATATCCTTATTCGTCCGATAGTGACAGAAAAAATGACCCACCAGGGAGAGACCATGCAGAGGTATGGTTTCATTGTTGATAAAAGAGCCAATAAACTGCAGATTAAGAAGGCAGTTGAGACTCTTTACAACGTAACGGTGCAGGAAGTGAATACGATGCGGTATCGTGGAAAAAGCAAAACACGGTATACGAAATCGGGAGTTATTGAGGGGCGTACAAGTTCGTTCAAGAAAGCGATCATTACCCTTAAAGAAGGAGAAACGATTGATTTTTACAGCAATATCTGATAAACGATGGCAGTAAAGAAGTTTAAGCCGGTTACTCCGGGTCAGCGATTGAAGCTGATTGTATCGACCGAAGGTCTCTCCAAGGCAGAGCCGGAAAAGTCGTTACTTGAGCCATACAGGAAAAGTGGCGGACGTAACAATTCGGGCAAAATGACTATGCGTTATATCGGCGGCGGACATAAAAAGATGTACCGGATTGTCGATTTCAAGCGCGATAAGGATAACATGGCCGGAAAAGTTGCCACCATTGAATATGATCCAAATCGTACCGCTTACATTGCTAAGTTGGTTTATGAAGATGGGGAAAAGCGATATATTATTGCGCCCGAAGGGTTGCAAGTAGGACAGACACTTCTTTCCGGTCCGGGTGTACCTCCGGAACTAGGAAATTGCCTTACTTTGGCAGAGATTCCTCTCGGGACCATTGTGCATAATATCGAAATGCGTCCTGGCCAGGGAGGAGTAATAGCAAGAAGTGCCGGTTCGTATGCCCAGTTGCTTTCACGCGAAGGGAAATATGCAACATTAAAAATGCCCTCAGGTGAAACCCGTATGGTTCTTGCCGCCTGCCGGGCAACAGTTGGTGCCGTATCCAATTCAGATCATGGTATTGAAAAATCGGGTAAAGCGGGACGTACTCGCTGGATGGGCCGCCGCCCGAGAACTCGTGGTGTCGCC
The DNA here is from genome assembly GCA_964548125.1 of uncultured Bacteroidales bacterium. Taxonomy (GTDB): domain Bacteria; phylum Bacteroidota; class Bacteroidia; order Bacteroidales; family JAAYUG01; genus JAAYUG01. Next base: position 15,301 of record CAZJQN010000010.1, read on the forward strand.
ATGAACCCTGTGGACCATCCTATGGGAGGTGGTGAAGGCCGTGCTTCCGGAGGTCATCCGAGATCTCGCAAGGGTATCAAGGCAAAAGGCCATAAGACCCGTAAGAAAAAGAATCCTACCAGCAAATACATTATTGAACGCAGAAAAAAATAATCTAGCATATGAGCAGATCCCTTAAAAAAGGTCCGTTTATTGACGTAAAACTCGAGAGAAAAGTTCTGAAAATGAACGAGTCGGGCAAAAAATCGGTTATCAAAACCTGGGCCCGGGCATCAGTTATTTCTCCCGATTTTGTAGGGCATACTATTGCCGTACACAACGGCAACAAGTTCATTCCGGTTTACATTACCGAGAATATGGTAGGCCACAGGCTTGGAGAATTTGCTCCTACGCGGACATTCAGGGGGCACAGTGGAAATAAGGCTAAAAATGCTTAATTCAATTTAAGATCGTACTGCAATGGGTGCACGTAAACGTGAAAGCGCTGAAAAGCGTAAGGAAGAGATGAAAGATGTTGCCAGGGCTGTTCTGCGCAACTGTCCTTCTTCTCCCCGTAAAATGAGGTATGTCATCGACATGATCCGGGGCCTCGAAGTCAACAGAGCTCTTGATATTCTGCATTACAGCAACAAACAGCCGGCCCGGGTGGTAGAAAAGCTCCTCAAATCGGCCATTTCAAACTGGCAGAGTAAAAACGAAGGGCTGCGTATTGAAGATACTACCTTGTATGTCCGTGAAGTGTTCGTGGATCAGGGACGTACTCTCAAGCGAATTCAACCGGCTCCTCAGGGTCGTGCTTACCGGGTAAGGAAACGTTCCAATCATGTTACCCTGATCCTGGATCATACCCAGCCTGTAACAAGCGAAGTTCAAACAAATTAATGCCTGCACATGGGACAGAAAGTTAATCCAATAAGCAATCGACTTGGAATCATTAAGGGATGGGATTCCAACTGGTATGGTGGTGACGATTATGCAGCTCGTATTCTCGAAGATGCCAAAATCAGAGAATACCTGAATGCTCGTCTTGCCAAAGCCAGCATTTCGAAAATCATCATTGAACGGACGCTGAAACTTATAACAGTAACTGTCAATACAGCCCGCCCCGGTATAATTATCGGGAAAGGAGGACAGGAAGTAGATAAGCTGAAGGAAGAGCTGAAAAAAATAACCAAGAAAGAAGTACAGATAAACATATTTGAAGTTAAAAGGCCCGAACTGGATGCAACCATTGTGGCCAGCAATATTGCCCGGCAGATTGAAGGGAAAATTTCATACCGTCGTGCTGTAAAAATGGCAATTGCTTCCACCATGCGTATGGGTGCTGAAGGAATTAAGGTAAATGTGTCAGGCCGTTTAGGTGGTGCCGAAATGGCCCGGAACGAGACATTCAAAGAAGGAAGAATACCCCTTCATACGCTCAGAGCGGATATTGATTATGCCGTAGATGAAGCTCTTACCAAGGTAGGTCAGATTGGGGTAAAGGTATGGATATGCAATGGAGAAGTTTACGGTCGACGTGATCTTTCGCCCAATATCGGAGCGAAAAGTCCAAAGCCTAAGGGACAGTCATTCAGAAAAAAACGGAAATAAACGTACTATATAGTTTACAGCTATGTTACAGCCAAAGAAAACAAAATACAGAAGGCAGCAGAAAGGAAGGATGAAGGGGAATGCGCAAAAGGGAAACACCCTTGCATTTGGTTCATTCGGAATTAAGGCACTGAAGCAGGCATGGATTACCCAGCGTCAGATTGAAGCTGCCCGTCAGGCGGTTACCCGTCATATGAAACGTGAAGGGCAAATCTGGATCAGGATTTTCCCGGATAAGCCCATTACCAAGAAACCGGCTGAAGTCCGTATGGGTAAAGGAAAGGGCGCACCCGAAGGTTTTGTTGCTCCGGTTACTCCTGGTCGTATCCTTATTGAAGTCGAAGGAGTACCTTACGATGTTGCTCGGGAGGCTCTGCGCCTCGGAGCTCAAAAGCTGCCTATTGTAACCAAGTTTGTAGTGCGGCGGGATTATGTTGAAACCACCAATTGACCTGAGACATGAAAAAGAAATCATTTATTAAGGAAATGTCTGATAAGGAACTCAGGGAACGCATCGATGCAGAAAAAGATGTGCTCCGGAAACTGATACTGAACCATGCAATATCTCCGCTTGATAATCCTTTGAAAATAAGAAGCACGCGTAGGGATATTGCCCGAATGCTCACGGAACTCAGTATGAGGCAAAACAAAAAGTAATTTTTCGACAGTATGGAAAAGAGAAATTTACGCAAAGAACGCGTTGGTGTTGTAGTCAGCAACAAAATGAATAAATCAGTTGTGGTAGCCGTCAAACGGAGAGTAAAGCATCCGAAATACGGGAAGTTTATCAATAAGACCACAAAGCTGATGGCGCACGATGAGAACAACACCTGCCAGGTGGGTGATACTGTCCGGATTATGGAAACACGTCCGCTGAGCAAGAATAAATGCTGGAGATTAGTAGAAATTGTTGAAAAGGTTAAATAGCCATGATACAACAGGAAACAAGGCTTACAGTAGCCGATAACAGTGGTGCCAAAGAAGTTTTGTGTATCCGTGTTCTTGGAGGAACCGGAAAAAAATATGCCACTATTGGTGACAAGATCGTTGTCACTGTAAAGAGTGCTATTCCTTCTGGAGATATCAAGAAAGGAACAGTTACCAAGGCAGTGGTAGTTCGGACGAAAAAGGAGATCAAGCGGCCAGATGGTTCTTACATTCGTTTTGATGACAATGCGGTTGTATTGCTCAACAATATGGACGAAATCAGAGGTACGCGTATTTTCGGACCAGTGGCCCGTGAACTTCGCGACAAATACATGAAGATAATTTCATTGGCTCCGGAAGTATTATAATGAATAAGATATTAACGCAGCAAGTGTTATGACAGCTAAACTGCATATTAAAAAAGGCGACCTGGTTATTGTTAACTCGGGTGAGTCGAAAGGTGTTAAAGGCCGGGTGCTTGAAGTTCTGGTTAAAAAGAACAAAGCCATTGTTGAAGGTGCCAATATGGTGTCTCGGCACACTAAGCCCAATGCGAAATACCCTCAGGGTGGTATAATTAAAAAGGAGGCGCCGATTCATATTTCTAATCTCAGCCTTATTGATCCTTCTTCAGGGAAACCAACCCGTATTGGACGTCGCCTCAACAATGAAGGAAAATTAGTAAGATATTCTAAAAAATCCGGGGAGGAACTGAAGTGATGGAATATATACCAAACCTTAAGAAAAAATATCGTCAGGAGATTGTACCTGCCCTGATGAAAGAATTCAGCTATAAAAGCATCATGCAGGTACCCCGCCTGGAAAAAATCGTTATTAACCAGGGTGTTGGAAAGGCAGTTGCCGATAAGAAGCTTATTGAAACCGCACAGAGTGAGCTGGCGCAGATAACAGGGCAGAAGCCTATTGTTACCGTGGCCAAGAAAGACATTTCTAATTTCAAGCTACGTCGTAAGATGCCGATTGGGGTAAAAGTCACTCTGCGTCGTGATCGAATGTACGAATTTCTGGAGCGTCTTATCAATACGGCTCTGCCTCGTATCCGTGACTTCAAGGGAGTTCCGGCCAAATTTGACGGTAAGGGAAATTATACCCTTGGTATTTCGGAACAGATTATTTTCCCCGAAATTGACATTGACAAGGTGTCGAGCATCCTTGGGATGGAAATTACTTTTGTAACCAGTGCCCGTACGGATGAAGAAGCCATGGCGCTTCTGCGTGAGTTTGGCATTCCATTCAGAACAGCAAAAAAGAACTAATTTATGGCAAAAGAGTCGATGAAAGCCCGCGAAGTAAAGCGGAAAAAACTGGCTGACAAATACGCTGCGAAGCGGAAACAACTTAAGGCTGAAGGGAACTATGCAGCCTTGCAGTTGCTTCCCCGAAATTCAAATCCTATCAGGCAAAGAAACCGTAGTACCCTTACTGGTCGTCCTAGAGGATATATGAGAATTTTCGGGCTTGACAGAATTACGTTCCGTGAAATGGCTTCACGGGGGCTGATTCCTGGTGTCAAAAAAGCCAGCTGGTAATTGTTTAACCTGTAATGATCGAGTAAAATAATATGGATCCGATTTCTGATTTTCTTACACGCATACGCAACGCCGTTAAAGCCCGGCACAAAGTTCTTGAGGTTCCTGCTTCCAACATGAAGAAGGATATTACGAGGATTCTCTATGAGAAAGGGTATATCCTGAATTATAAGTTCGAAGACAAAGGTCCTCAGGGAAGCATTAAGATTGCCCTGAAATACGATGAGGCTACCCGTCAGCCGGCCATCCGGCACCTGGAGAGGGTTAGTACACCGGGTTTGCGTAAATATGTGGGTAGTGAAGAACTACCGCGCGTGCTGAATGGTCTTGGTATTGCCATTCTCTCTACTTCGCAGGGAGTTATGACTGATAAGGAAGCCCGTCAGAGAGGTATTGGCGGTGAAGTAATATGTTATGTATATTAATCCGGAGGACGCAAGATGTCACGTATAGGTAAATTACCAGTCCAGATACCTGCCGGTGTTACCGTGAAGGTTGAAGATGATAATACAGTTGTTGTTAAGGGGAAACTGGGAGAACTGAGACAAAAGGTTCACCCTGACATTATTATAGAAATTGAAGACAATAAAGTACATGTGAAAAGGCCTTCTGATGAAAAACAACATAAGGCACTTCACGGTCTTTACAGGGCTCTTATTCATAATATGGTAGTTGGTGTTTCACAGGGCTTCAAGGTGGAACAGGAACTTGTAGGTGTAGGGTACAGAGCTGAAGCTAAAGGGCAGATGCTTGAGCTTACACTGGGATATTCCCATGATATTGTTTTCCAGATTCCTGACGAAGTTAAAGTGGAAACCCGTACTGAACGAAGGAGCAACCCCATTATTACCCTTACCAGTTGCAACAAACAGCTGCTGGGGCAGGTTGCTGCTAAAATCCGTTCACTGCGTAAGCCGGAACCCTATAAGGGGAAAGGAATCAAGTTTGTGGGTGAAGTATTAAGAAGAAAAGCCGGAAAATCAGCTAGTGCAGGTAAATAGTATTTAACGATCCGAGATATGGCATTATCAAAACTTGAACGAAGGAAACGAATTAAACTCAGAATCCGGAAGCATATATCCGGAACTGCAGATAAACCGAGAATGGCTGTTTTCAGAAGTAACTGCCAGATTTATGTGCAGTTGATCGACGACCTTAAAGGGCACACCCTTGTTGCAGCCAGCTCACTAGAAAAACCAGTTAAAGACCAAGGAAAGGTTAAAAAAATTGAGCAAGCCCGCCTGGTGGGTAAATTGGTTGCTGAAAAGGCAAAGCAAGCCGGAATTGAAGAGGTAGTATTTGACCGCGGAGGTTATCTGTACCATGGGCGCGTTAAGAGCCTTGCAGATGCCGCCAGAGAAGGTGGTCTTAAATTTTAATTGACTATGGCAAATTCAATCAGACGTGTAAAAACAACTGACCTGGAACTAAAAGACAGGCTGGTAAGTATACAGCGGGTTACCAAAGTTACTAAAGGAGGTCGTGCCTTCAGTTTCTCAGCTATTGTTGTTGTGGGAAATGAAGATGGAATTGTTGGATACGGCCTTGGAAAGGCTAATGAAGTAACCACTGCAATATCTAAGGGCATTGAGGATGCCAAGAAGAATCTTATCCGGGTTCCGGTATTACATGGAACCATACCGCATGAGCAGGAAGCTAAATTTGGCGGAGCAAAAGTGTTCATCAAACCGGCTGCCAGCGGTACAGGAGTGAAAGCTGGAGGTGCCATGCGTGCTGTTCTTGAAAGTGTCGGTATCAAGGACGTGTTAGCCAAATCAAAAGGATCATCTAACCCGCATAATCTGGTGAAGGCTACTTTCAATGCCCTGCAGAATCTGCGCGATCCATATACAATATCCCGGCAAAGAGGTATTCCTCTTGAAAAAGTATTCAAAGGTTAATGAGTAAAACCATGGGAAAGATCAGGATTATTCAGGTACGAAGCAAAATCGGCAGCACCTTGCGCCAGAAGAGAACACTTGAGGCGCTGGGTCTTGGAAAGATTAACCGTACAGTAGAAGTGGAAGCCACTCCCCAGATTCAGGGAATGGTGAATAAAGTTAAGCATTTAGTTAAGATAGAAACATTATAACCGAAGAAATATCATGGATCTGAGTCAGTTAAAACCAGCAGAAGGTTCCGTGCATGCAGATGTCCGGAAGGGCAGAGGACAGGGTTCTGGTAAAGGCGGAACTTCTACACGCGGTCACAAAGGAGCTCAATCGCGTTCAGGGTATTCCCGTAAAATCGGTCATGAAGGTGGTCAGATGCCATTACATAGGCGTTTGCCAAAATTCGGGTTCCGGAATATTAACCGGAAAGAATACAAAGCTATTAACCTGGAAGTAATTCAGGCATTGGCTGATAAGAACGGGATCAGCGATATTAATGTGCAGACCCTTATTGATGCAGGTCTCGCTTCTAAAAATCATCGGATCAAGATCCTTGGTAATGGCCAGATTACATCAAAGCTGAACGTAACAGCCCATGCCTTTTCAAAAAAAGCAAAAGAAGCAATCGAAGCTAAACAGGGAACTGCAGTAAAAATTGAGGATTGATGAGACAGTTTATCAACACTCTGAAGAATATATATAAGATCGAGGACCTCAGGTTCCGGATTCTTTATACTCTGGGTATTATTCTTATATACCGTCTGGGAAAAGAAGTTACATTACCTGGCATTGATCCATCGATGTTGGGAGCACTGGAAAGGCAGACGCAGAGCGGAGTACTTGGCTTGCTCGACATGTTTTCGGGTGGAGCTTTTTCACAGGCTTCCATATTTGCCTTAGGAATCATGCCGTACATTTCTGCCTCGATCGTTGTTCAGCTTCTGACAATTGCAGTTCCATATTTTCAGCGTCTCCAGAAAGAAGGCGAAAGCGGACGGAACAAGATGAATCAGATTACCCGATACCTCACCGTGCTTATCATGGTAATTCAATCACCGGCCTATCTGGCCAACTTACATGCCCAGCTCCCTCCTGAAGCATTCATTATACGTGGACCATTCTTTACGGTTTCTTCGGTCATTCTTCTTACAGCAGGAACCATGTTCATTATGTGGCTTGGTGAAAGAATTACTGACAGGGGAATCGGCAACGGTATTTCCCTTATCATTATGATAGGAATCATTGCCCGGCTGCCGTATGCTTTTGGTGCTGAACTGGCAGCACGGCTCGAAGGTTCAGGTGGACTTGTTGCCCTGCTCGCGGAACTGATTCTGTTATTTGTGGTTTTTATGTTTACCATCCTTATAGTCCAGGGAACGAGACGCATTCCGGTACAGTATGCCAAACGCATTGTTGGTAATAAGCAATACGGAGGAGTTCGTCAATATATTCCTCTGAAAGTCAACGCTGCCGGCGTTATGCCCATCATTTTTGCCCAGGCGCTTATGTTTATCCCTGTTACCATTGCCGGATTTGCTCAAGCTGAATCCCTTACAGGAATTGCAGCTGCTTTTGCCAATTTTACCGGTTTATGGTATAACCTGGTGTTTGCCTTGTTGATCATTCTTTTTACATATTTCTATACGGCCATTATTATTAATCCGACCCAAATGGCTGAAGACATGAAAAAGAACGGAGGATTTATCCCTGGTGTGAAACCCGGGAGAAAAACCGTTGAATTTCTGGATACTATCATGTCGCGCATCACGTTGCCCGGAGCTATCTTTCTCTCCATCATTGCAATACTTCCTGCCATTGCCGTGTTATTCGGAGTGAACAATCAGTTTGCACAGTTTTACGGAGGCACATCCCTGCTCATTCTGGTAGGGGTTGTTCTTGATACACTGCAGCAAATTGAGAGCCACCTGCTAATGCGGCATTATGACGGACTAATGAAGAGCGGACGAATTAAAGGAAGAAGCGGTTATGCTGCTTCTATGTAAGAAAATATAACGTATAAAAAGATAGGAATAAACGTTCTTTGATGATTTCCCTGAAAACAGCAGAAGAAATTGAGTTGCTAAGAAAAAGTAATCTGCTGGTTTCAAAAACGCTGGCTGAAGTTGCCAGAAACATCCGTCCCGGAATTACGACCAGGGCGCTTGACAGAATTGCCGAACAGTTTATCCGGGATCACGGAGGTACACCTGCTTTTCTCGGTTACCGCGGTTATCCGGCAACACTATGTACTTCTGTGAACAGTGTGGTTGTGCATGGTATTCCTTCTGAGTACCAACTGAAAGAAGGCGACATTGTTTCGGTTGACTGCGGAGCGATTTTGAATGGGTATGTTGGTGATTCAGCCTTTACTTTTCCGGTCGGAGAAATTCCTTCTCAGGTTTTCCGACTGCTGAAGGTAACATACGAATCATTGTTTCATGGTATTCAGCAAGCTATTGAGGGGAAAAGAGTGGGTGACATAGGACATGCCGTTCAGACACATGCTGAACAAAATGGGTACAGTGTGGTAAGAGAAATGGTTGGGCATGGTGTAGGGAAACATTTGCATGAAGAGCCGGAGGTTCCAAACTACGGACGGAAAGGAACGGGTGTAAAACTAAGACAGGGAATGGTTATCTGCATTGAGCCGATGATCAACATGGGAACCCGGTTCATTGTGCAGGAAAATGACGGCTGGACCATACGAACTTCCGATAACCTTCCGTCAGCTCATTATGAACTGGCGGTAGCTGTTGGAAAAGAAAAGGCCGATATTCTGTCAACTTTTTCATATATTGAAGAGGTAATGAATATTTTTAAAAACAAACAGTAAGATGGCTAAGCAACCTGCAATTGAACAGGATGGTACCATTACCGAAGCATTGTCAAATGCCATGTTCCGTGTGGAGCTGGCCAACGGGCATGTTATTACAGCCCACATTTCGGGCAAAATGAGGATGCATTACATCAAGCTTTTGCCCGGCGACCGCGTGCGGGTGGAAATGTCACCCTATGATTTAACGAAAGGAAGAATTACCTTCAGATATAAATAAGAAAAGAACTGATATATGAAAGTACGTACCTCTATTAAGAAAAGAAGCCCCGAATGCAAGATAGTGCGTCGGAAAGGAAGGCTTTATGTTATTAACAAGAAAAACCCAAAGTACAAGCAACGTCAGGGATAAAATTTAATTACAGAACAATATGGCTCGTATAGTAGGTGTTGATTTACCGAAAAACAAACGGGGAGAAATAGGATTAACCTATATTCTCGGAATCGGACGCAGTTCTGCCCGTAAAATTCTGGAGCAGGCCGGTATTGATTATGATACCAAAGTAAAGGACTGGACGGACGAACAGCTGGCCAAAATACGTCAGATCATTAATGAACAGTACAAGGTAGAAGGAGAACTTCGTTCCATGGTGCAACTGAACATTAAGCGGCTGATGGATATTGGCTGTTACAGGGGAATCCGGCATAGATCCGGCTTGCCAGTGCGTGGTCAGAGAACCAAGAACAACGCACGTACACGCAAAGGAAAGAAAAAGACCATTGCCAATAAAAAGAAAGCAACCAAATAAACGTTAAACATGGCTAAGAAGACAGGAACATCCCGTAAGAAGGTTGTTAAAGTTGAACCATTGGGGCAGGCACATATTCAGGCCTCGTTCAACAACATTATTGTTAGTTTGACCAACAACAGCGGACAGGTTATTTCCTGGTCGTCAGCAGGTAAAATGGGATTCAGAGGGTCCAAAAAAAATACACCTTATGCAGCTCAGGTTGCTGCAGAAGATGCAGCTAAGGCTGCTTATGATGCAGGCCTGCGCAAAGTGAAGGTTTTTGTTAAAGGTCCCGGAGCCGGGCGCGAATCAGCTATAAGAACCATTCATAATGCAGGAATTGAGGTAACGGAAATTGTTGACGTTACCCCACTGCCACATAATGGTTGTCGGCCTCCGAAACGAAGAAGAGTATAATTGATGTAAAATATTGTAATAATTTACAGATACATGGCACGATATACAGGTCCAAAAACAAAAGTTGCCCGCAGCATTGGTGAACCAATATTCGGTCCGGATACGCATTTCGATAAGAAGAACTATCCTCCCGGACAACATGGTGTAAACAGGAAACGCAAGAAGTTATCGGAGTATGGCGTTCAGCTGAAAGAAAAGCAGAAAGCAAAATATACCTATGGTCTGCTGGAAAAGCAGTTTGCATTGCTATTTGAAAAAGCATCTGCCAGCAAAGGGGTAACTGGCGAAGTGTTGTTGCAACTACTGGAGTCTCGCCTCGACAATGTTGTATATCGTCTTGGTATTGCTCCTACACGTGCTGCAGCCCGTCAGCTTGTGACGCACCGGCATATTCTCGTTAACGGCGAAATTGCTAATGTTCCGTCCCGCCTGCTGAAACCCGGAGATATTGTTGAAGTTCGTGAGAAGTCGAAATCACTTGAAGTGATTACCAATTCACTAAGTACAAATCGCTATGCCCAATACTCCTGGCTCGAGTGGGATAAAGACAAAATGGCCGGAAAGTTTCTTAACCTGCCCCAGCGCTCCGAAATCCCTGAAAATATCAAGGAACAACTCATTGTTGAACTTTACTCAAAATAATATAATCATTAAGTACCTATGGCTATTTTAGCTTTTCAGAGACCGGAAAAGGTGATCATGCTCCATGCAACTGACACTCACGGTCTTTTTGAATTCCGGCCCCTTGAACCAGGGTACGGCATTACCATCGGAAATGCTTTGCGCAGAATCTTGCTTTCCTCCCTTGAAGGTTTTGCTATAACCAGCATTAAAATTGAGGGCGTGGAACATGAATTCTCCACGATAACTGGTGTTATAGAAGATGTTACTGATATCGTTCTTAACCTGAAGCAAATACGGTTCAAACGTTTGGTAGAGGAAAGCGATCAGGAAAAAATCATGGTAACCATCTCTGGCCAGGATAAATTCAAGGCAGGAGATCTGAACCGCTTCCTTTCAGGTTTTAAGGTTCTCAATCCCGACCTGGTCATCTGCCGCATGGAACCTGATGTAAAGCTTCAGATGGAAATAACCATCAGCAAAGGACGCGGGTATGTTCCTTCGGAAGAAAATAAACCGGCCAATGCAGAATTCGGACTCATTGCTCTCGATGCCATCTTTACTCCCATTAAAAATGTAAAGTACTCGGTCGAAAACTACCGCGTTGAACAAAAAACTGACTACGAAAAACTCTTGATTGAGATTACTACCGATGGTTCAATTCATCCGAAAGAAGCACTAAAAGAAGCGGCAAAGATCCTGATCTATCATTTTATGCTCTTCTCTGATGAAAAAATCACCATCGAAACTGAGGAAAAATATACCTCCGATGAATTTGACGAAGAAAGCCTCCACATGAGGCAACTTCTGAAAACCAAACTGGTGGATCTTGATCTTTCAGTGAGAGCCCTTAATTGCCTAAAGGCTGCTGAGGTAGAAACTCTTGGCGACCTGGTAAAGTACAATAAGAATGACCTGCTGAAATTCAGAAACTTCGGAAAAAAATCACTCACCGAATTGGATGAGCTTCTTGAAAGCATGGGACTTACTTTTGGTATGGATGTTTCAAAATATAAATTAGACAAGGAATAACATCATGAGACACAGTGTTAAGACGAATCATCTGGGAAGAACGAGTGCCCACAGAAAGGCATTGCTCTCCAATCTTGCTGTTTCGCTCATTAAGGAGAAACGTATTGAGACGACACTGGCCAAAGCTAAGGAGCTTCGTACCTTTGTAGAACCACTTATTACGCGTTCCAAGGAAGATACTACCCACTCACGTCGTATCGTGTTCAGTTACCTGAAAGATAAAGAAGCTGTTGCTGAACTCTTTCGGGAGGTAGCTCCAAAAGTTGCCGACCGTCCGGGAGGTTATACACGGATTCTTCGTACCCGAAGCCGTGCAGGTGATAATGCCGATCTGTGCATGATTGAATTGGTCGATTTCAATGAACTGTATACCAAGACGACCAAGGAAACTGAAACAAAACAGGCTGGCAGACGCAGAAGAAGAGGTTCAGGGAAAAAGGCTACTGAAGTAAAATCTGTTGAAACGCAGGTGCAGTCTAAGCCACAACCTGAGAAACAAGAACAGTCTCCTGAAGAAAACACAGGAGAAAAGGAACAAACTCCATCCAACGAGTAAAACAGTATTATCCCTTATTACAGGAGCGGAAGATGCTTTGCCTTCCGCTTTTTCTTTTTTGAATGGACGCAAATACATGGTGCAGGTCAATCTTCCCGGGAAATGCTCTGTTGAAAACTTAACCGGAGCCGCTCATTTGCAGTGCAAATGAATGATTGTACAGTGGGTCAGGATTAAAAGAGGCATACAGGTTACTCTGGCTGTTGAGATTGAAATGAGAACTTTTCTGGATGACAGGTACTGAATGCTAAAATGCAGAATATGGGTTACATTTGTATATTCACCATATTAATTACGTTATGTCAGGAGGTTTACTGACTTTTATAGAAAAACTCAGAGATACAGGTGAGCTGGTAGAGATTAAGGTTCCTGTTGATCCTGAACTCGAAATCACTGAAATTACCGACAGAATATCCAAACTTCAGGGAGGGGGAAAGGCTCTTCTTTTTCATGAAACAGGAACCCGTTTTCCTGTTTTGATCAATGCATTAGGTTCTGAGAGGAGAATGAGTATGGCATTGTGTGCAGGCTCTCTGGATGAAGCCGGTGAACGGGTTAACAACTTGCTGAATATGTTTGCTGGAATGATGGCAAGTTCACCCTTCTCCCGGCTTATGACACTCCCTGAAATTTTCCGAATGGCCTCCTGGATGCCACGAAAGAGAAGAGGGAGGGGAGCCTGTCAGGAGTATATCATGGAAAAGCCAGATCTATTAGCGTTGCCCATTCTTAAATGTTGGCCATATGACGGAGGAAGGTTTATAACTCTTCCAGTGGTTAATACGGTAAATCCATTTACCGGTCTGCGGAACGCGGGAATGTACAGAATGCAGGTTTTTTCTTCCAATACAACCGGAATGCACTGGCACAGACATAAAACCGGTGCACAGCATTACTTTGCATGGAAAGAAAAGAAGGAACGGATGCCTGTTGCTGTTATTCTGGGGGGTGATCCGTTATATGCCTATGTAGCTTCGGCTCCTCTTCCCGAGGGTGTAGACGAATACCTGCTGGCAGGATTCCTTAGAAAACGTCGTGTTATTTTGGTACGATGCCTTACCCAGAATATCTGGGTACCGGAAGATGCTGATATAGTTATTGAAGGTTATATTGATCCTGATGAGCCAGCAGTTACAGAAGGACCATTCGGCGATCATACGGGCTTTTATTCTCTCCAGGACAGTTACCCTCTGTTTCATGTAACCTGCATTACGTATCGTCAGAATGCGGTCTACCCGGCTACTATTGTTGGTATACCTCCGCAGGAAGACTTTTATATAGCGAAAGCAACTGAACGAATATTCCTTCCGCCTATCCGGCTTACTTTGCTTCCCGAAATAATGGATTTATCCCTGCCGGTTTTTGGCGTAGCCCATAACCTTGCCATTGTTTCAGTGAGAAAGACTTATCCGGGGCATGCTTCAAAAATTGCTGGAGCTTTATGGGGTGCAGGGCAAATGATGTTCAACAAATTTCTTGTTGTTGTGGATGAGAAAATTAATGTACATGATCTTCAACAGGTTTTTCATGCAATAATTTCTCATGTTCGAATTCCGGATGATCTGATCCGCCAGACCGGCCCTCTTGATGTTCTAGACCATGCTGGAATAAGTGAAGCCTTCGGAGGGAAAGTCCTTCTTGATGCCACGGAGAAATTTCCTGAAGAAAAAGCTATTACAACCCCGGCCTGGGAATTTGCGGATTTATCCGAAAATGTGCGGAATTTAGCAAATGTTGGGATGTTTATAAACATCATCCATGAAATTAAAATCTCCAGATTGATTATTACTGTTGCCTCGGTTGCCAAGCCGAAGTGCTCGTTCAGAGAGGCTGTGGCATGGGTGAACAATCGAATTAATGAGAGGGATGATACGAAACATATCATAATTATTACCGACCAGGGGACTGAAAAACTTCCGGTGGATCTTCTTTTATGGTACATATTAGCTAACACTGATCCGGTGCGTGATATTGTTTTTTATTATGGTCTGACTCAGGTTTTGGGTATTGATGCTACCCGTAAATCAAAAAAAACGGATAAATTTGAACGAAAATGGCCGAATGTGCTTGTTATGAGTGATGAAATTATAAAAAGGGTTGACGAACGATGGAATTTGTATGATATAGGTTCATTTGTTTCTTCTCCTTCGCTAATGATAAAATCGCTTGGGTCAGGTTATGGCCCTGAGATTGTGGAGCAAGAATAAGTAATGGGGTTGTATGAGAAAGTTGCCTGGATACTATCTCTTATTTTTGTCTGGCTTTCTGTTATTTGTGGAAGTTGTACATGCACAGGTACCAGATATCCAGAAAGCAGAACATTTTTCGACAGAAAATGGATTGAGTCAGGCACAGATAAATGCTATTCTGCAAGATAATTATGGATTTCTCTGGATCGGCACACAGGATGGTTTGAACCGCTATGATGGTAATAAATTTCTTCATTTTCAGCATCTTCCGTTTGACACAACGAGTCTTTCCAATAATTATGTGCGAAGTATTACAGAAGATCCCGATCATAATCTATGGATTGCCACTGACTACGGGCTTTGTATTTTCAGAAGAAAAGAAAACAGAATCTCTTGTTTTTTTCACCAGGATGATAATCCCAATTCTCTCACTGCCAACCAGGTTTATGGAGTCTATTCTGATCGCAAGGGTGATATCTGGATCAAGACAGCTAATGCTATAGATCGTTTTGATCGCTTAACAGAGAAATTTTATCATTTTCCGCATTTTAATGATCCCCAGAATTTTGTTACCGGTTTACAGAACTATCCTATTCTTGAGGATAGTAAGGGTTTTCTTTGGTTTGGAAGTAAAGATGGTCTTTTCAGAATGGATACCACCCGAACATTACTTGTTCGGTTTTCTTCTGTTCTTTCTGATCCAACTACCCTGAGTGACAACTATATTAAGGCGCTTATTCAGGATCATCTGGGTAATTTATGGGTCGGAACACGAAACGGTCTCAATAGGTTTGATTACTCATCGGGGAAATTTTCCCGTTACTATCCTTCAGGCAGAGCAATTCCATTGCCTCAAAATTCGGTAAATGCCATCACGGAAGATTTTGCTGGAAGATTATGGCTTGGAACTGATTACGGTTTTCTGATTTTTACTCCCGAAAAGGGAGTTGTAAAAGAGGTAACCCAGGTGGAAGCAAATAATCAGATAAAAACACTCCGCATGGTAACCGGAATATTTTCCGATTATACCGGTATTGTCTGGATAGGTAGTCTGGAAGGATTGTACAAAGTTTCTCCCTTTCCGCCGCGTATTGGATTGATCAAAAGCCAGCAAGCAAACCATCAGCCGCTGAGTTCTTATGATATTGGATCCATTTTCGAGAATGTTGATGGTAATTTATGGATTGGCACATGGGGTGGAGGGTTGAACATACTTGACAGGAGAACGGGAAAAAATACCGTGTTTTCTGAGAATAGTTATGATCCTGAACTCAGGCTTGGGAATAACTATGTCCATGAGATTATAAGACTATCGGACGGAAATATTCTTGTGGGAACGCAGAGCGGAGCGTTTGTTTATTCAGGAGGAAGGTTTGTTTCCTTTTGCTCATTTTATGTTCAAAAGGCCTGCAAGGTTTTTAACAACAACCGTATATATGATATTGCCGAGGACAGGGTGGGGAACATATGGTTTGCCACCAGTTATGGATTGATAAGGTATGATCGGGACCGGCGCTCAGTATTCAGCATCAGCCAGATTCCATTGAAAAAAGGGATGCTTGCTCTTAATACAGTTTATTGCGTTGCAGAGGATAAAACCGGCAATATATGGTTCGGTACGGATAACGGATTATTCTGTTATGAGAAAGCTAGCGGATTATACCGGCATTATACTGCATCAAGGAATCCTGCCGACAGTTCTATTTCAAGCAACTCAGTTTATACTTTGTTTTCTGATTCACGGGGTATTCTGTGGGTAGGTACCCAATCGGGACTGAATCGGTATCTGGCTTCCCGTGACCGGTTCATTACCTATTCAACAAAAGACGGTATGCCCAGCAACCTGGTATATGCTATTCTGGAAGACAAAAGACATTTCATCTGGCTTAGTACCAATTTTGGTATTGCCAGTTTCTTCCCTGACAGTGCAGGCTTTTCCCGGTATGATCTGGCAGATGGATTGCAGAATTACGAGTACAATTTGGGAGCTGCTTATTGCAGCCATTCGGGAGAGATTTTTTTCGGAGGCATATCAGGGCTGAATTTTTTTCATCCCGATTCATTGATTCGTTCAGGAAAGGAGCCAAAAGTCAGGATAGCAGAAATCGAACTTGTTTACCGGAACGGAACCATCCAACGAATTTATGAAGCACCGGATGTTTTGGTTATTACACCAGAAGTCAAAGTTTTTCATATTGATTTTGCCGTACTTGATTTTCAGAATCCAATTAAAAACCGCTATGAGTATAAGTTGGTTAGTTCTGGAGAGAAAGGCGAGTGGATTGATCTTCAAAACAGGAACACAGCTACGTTTGCCAGTCTTTCCCCGGGTCTTTACCAGTTTTCTCTGCGGGGTGGAAATGCTGAACAGCAATGGAGCCAGGATGTCTACTCAATGCAGATTAAGGTAGTAGCTCCTTTCTACCGTTCAACTACTGCTCTTATTTTGTACTCTCTGATTTTCGGTCTTTTGATAGCCGGCTTTATTCATTGGCGCACTCGAAATCTCAGAAAATCGAATAAAATCTTACTGGAACGTCATATTGATTCGTTGCGGATTGAAAAACAGAGAAAAGAGCTTGAAATTAAAAACAAAGCGATTACCGACAGTCTCCGATATGCACAACGCATACAATCGGCTCTAATGCCTTCAGAGAATTTGGTCAAGAAAGTATTTCCCGAATCATTTATCTTTTTCCGGCCCAGAGATATTGTTAGCGGTGATTTTTATTGGATACATCAGAAAAACGGAATTATCAGCATTGCCACGGTCGATTGCACCGGCCATGGTGTACCTGGTGCCTTTATGTCAATAATAGGTTATGAATTGCTTAGAACTGTTACCGGCCAACAATTTGTTACCGATCCTGCATGGGTACTGAACGAACTGAATTCAGGTCTTAAAAGCATTTTTGGAGATTCTGAGCATATATCGCTGAAGGACGGAATGGATGTGGCTTTTGTTATTATCGAAAAGCAGAAACGAAAGCTACGTTTTGCCGGAGCCTTCAGCCCACTGTTTATTGTTAGAAATGATAAAATATTGGAAATTAATGGAGATCGTTTTTCGGTGGCATTAACTCAGGAATCACAGGATTCTAAGGGATTCCAGAGTCATGAAATAGACCTTTTGCCCGAAGATGTAGTGTATATGTTTTCTGACGGGTATGTCGATCAGTTTGGAGGTCCAGAGGGTAAAAAGTTCAAATACCGTCGGTTCCGTTTTCTTCTCCTCAATATCTATCGACTGCCAATGGAAGAACAAAAACGTATGCTGGAAAATACTTTTGATAACTGGAAAGGCGAAAACGATCAGGTGGATGATGTACTAATAATCGGGTTCCGACCGCTATCTGAATAATTTATTCAGCTGCCAGAAGTGTACTAATTTTTTGAATCAGAACCTCAATCTGAAAAGGTTTGGCAATGTAATCGTTCATACCGGCTGCAATGCACACTTCCTTGTCGCCTGATAAAGCATTAGCGGTTATGGCTATAATCGGGGTGTAGGTTCCAGTAGATGATTCAATTTCCCTTATTTTACGGGTAGCAACAATACCATCCATTACTGGCATCTGGATATCCATCAATATCAGATCGTATTTATTGCTGCCGAATTTATCGAGTGCCTCTTTTCCGTTGTTTGCTACATCGATAGTCTTAACAATTTTTTTTAAGCTCAGCTGAATAATTTTCTGATTGATGAGATTATCCTCAACAAGCAGAACGCTGGCATCCTTCAGATCAATAGCCTTTTTTATGGGGACAGTAACCGAGGGTGTTTTCCCTTTTCCGGTTCCTGGTTCGGTAACAAGTACTCCGGACCTGCGGAAACGCATTTCAAATGAAAAAAGTGTATACTGTGTTGTATTATTGATCTCCAGTTTACCACCGGCTGTCTGAATTAATTTTCTTGCAATGGTGAAATCCAGTATTTCCGTTTCGGCAACAGTTGAATCTCCTGTTATATCACGATAATCACTATTTTCTGGATCCGAAATGAACCGTAAAGGCATCAAGGTAGTTTTGACTTCAAATGCAGGGATGATATATTCTTCTGTTTCTTTTCCTGCTTTTACGCGGACTTCTATCTCTGCTTTGCGGCTTCCATGAAATTTGACAATATTATCAACGAGATTCAGAAAAACCTGCTTTACACGTACGGGGGCTCCCGTAAGGTTTCTGGGCAATTTGGGATCGAAGTGCAAAATAATCTCCAGGTTATCGTCTTTTTTAAAAAGATTAAGAGTGCTCGAAATGGTATTGTAGAGGTCAAAGGTAATCTGATAGTCTTTTTTCTCAGAAAACTCAATGCTCGATACTTTGGCTATGCTGTTTACAACATTAGCAAGATTACTTGTTGAGGCGATGATGGTATCGAGTAAATCCCTTTGCGCTTCATCCAGAGAGGAATCTTCTAATAATTCGCTGATAACCATTATGTTATTTAAAGGGGTGCGGATCTGATGGGATAATTTAGAAATAAATTCATCTTTAGACCGGTTTTGGTTGCGTGCTGACAGCATTTCCTTTTCCATCCTGGAATAATAGTCAATTCGTAAGTATTCATAAAATAAAAGGAACGCCCAAACACTAAGCATGGATGTTAGTGCCCTGAAAGCAAAGGGGAACGGGAAGGGATTTGGTAAAAAGGAAGGACCCGGAAAAATGCAAATAAGGAAGATAAGAACAGAAAAGCCAGCTGTAATATAACTTCCTTTTCTGGGCCCTAGTAATAAAATTGTCAGAACAGGATAAACGGGAAGCCATATTAACCCTGTGCCTTTTGTCCCCCCCGTAAGGCTAAGTAATATCAAAAGGAGGGTGGTTGTTACAATGAAAATTGATGATGAAAGAATGTAATTTTTGGTTTTTCGAAGATAGAAAAAGGTCGTAGCAAGGATTAATGCCAAGGCCAAGAGGAAGCCACCAATCAGAAACAATTTGTTAAAGAAAGCAATCAGTCCGAAAGGGAAAGTTAGAAGAAAGCCTATGACTATAAAAGCCTGATTGAGAATAATTCTACGGGTCTGATCCTCTTCCCCTGGTATAAATCCTGTACGCTCCAGAGCAGCAATAATATGATCCAAAATCTTCATATTCCGAAACCAGTTCCTTCAACCTGCTAAAATTATAAAATAATCTAATAAAACCTTCTTTTCGCAACAAAATGATTTTAAGCTGGCAACCAAGAATTCTTTTTATGATGCGATGCAGATTGGTTCATTAATGATTTTCCGAATGCACTGCAAGATAAGAGATGAAAAAATAGTCGGTTTTTGTACATTTACGGAACATTTTTTGCTGATAGCTGAAGGAGACACTCTGACATATGAAACCTTTCCGGAATAGGAATTTATCGGTATACATCATTATTTGCAGTCTTATTTTCTTATGGTTTAGGCAGGTGGAATTTTATGCACAACCTGATACGAATGGACTGGTAAGATATACTCCCGAGTACCGCTTTAACGATGGGATATTTATTGATTTCACGCAAGCAAGAAATAATAAGCCGATAGCCAAATCACGCATTCTTACAACGGTAGACTACACTGATCCTACATTTTTTAATCAGATTCTGAAACAGAAGAAAATAGCTTTCTTTGATGATATGGGAGTTAAACGGGAGGTTGAAACTGAAAAAATATGGGGATTTGCCCGCAACGGTAGCCTTTATTACCGTATTGGACAGGATTTCAACCGAATTATGGTTGTTGGCAGCATTTGCCATTTTATTGGTACGGTTACAACCTATAATCCAAGGTACTATAATCCTTATATTTATGATTATTATTCCTATCCATATTCGCCTTACTATTATGGTTATCCGTCATCAACTATGGAAACACAGGAGGCAAGGCAATTTTTACTGGATTTTGAAACCGGACAGGTATATGAATTCACTGTAAAAAACGTGGAGGCATTATTGATAAGAGATCCTCAACTGTATGAGGAATATATGGCACTGTCAAACCGTAAAAAAAAGCAGTTGCGGTTTATGTATATCCGTCGCTTTAATGAGCGTAATCCTTTGTATTTGCCTGTAAATAACCAATAAAACTATAAAATATGAAAACCAAACTAGTTCTGTTTATTTTGTTTTGTTCAGTTTTTCAGAAGGTTGGTGCACAGGATTATGTGCCTACCAGGGCTGACATTGAGCAGTTTTTTAAAACCAAAACACTTGTTGTCCTGGAAGATAATCCATTGATGGAGTACAATATACTCATTCAGGAGGTGATGAAACGCGAATGGACAATTACTCCCTTTGAAGTTATTTCTTATAAGGAATTCGAGGAAAAGCGTAAGGATCCTGCCTATTCATTTCTGGTTCTAGTTCAGACGCGATTTGAACGGGACAAGACCAATGCAAAATATAAATTCCTTGATGTTTTGTTAGGGGGTAACTATTTCCGGATTAACGAAATGCCGGCTCTTGTTCAGGTCCCTCTCGCCTACGAAGAAGTGGAAGAGCATAGTTACATTTATAAACTTGGAACACTGGTACGATTCATGCAGAACCATATACAGCTCATTTATGAGAAACCTGAAATTATTTCAGCCAATGTTTTCAAATACTATAACAACAACATTGCTGATATCAGAACAAAAATTTTATACGTAACCGAAGATGATCTGGCTCCTGAGGTTAATTCAGAACGAAAGATAAAGGCCATTTATCCATACAAAGTAAGAATTACAACCCCGGAAGAAATCGAAAAGGCTATTCAGGAGAAGAATCCTGATGTGGTTTTCCTTCACAAAGTTGGGCCGGAAGGTACCAGGCTGAAAGCCCGGTGCTACAAGGTGATCATCGGAGCGGATGATGCAAGATTTTATTATTTTGATTATCACAATATTGACGATAAGCATCCTGATGGTTTTCTCGCAAGTGACTTTAAAAAACTTGCCAAAAAGTAAGGGTTTCCGTCATGGCGGACGAAAAGAAAATCATTTTCTCCATGGTAGGAGTGGGGAAAACTTATCCACCCCAGAAAAGGGTTTTGAATAACATTTCCCTGTCCTTTTTTTATGGTGCAAAGATTGGAGTCATTGGTCTTAATGGTTCAGGCAAATCGACCTTGCTGAGAATTATTGCCGGGCGTGAGAAATCGTTTGAAGGGCAGGTGGTTTTTTCTCCTGGTTACTCCATCGGATTGCTTGAACAGGAACCTCATCTTGATGAAAGCAAAACAGTAAGGGAAACAATCGAAGAAGGATTGGCCAGAATTGTTGGCATGTTGCGTGAATATGAGGAAATAGCCAATCGTTTTTCAGAACCCTTACCGGAGGAGGAGATGAACCGTTTGCTTGAACGGCAGGGACAATTGACAGAACAGATTGATGCAGTGGGTGGCTGGGAACTGGACAGTACCATTGGTCGAGCAATGGATGCCCTTAATTGCCCGGAGGGCGATGTGCCGGTATCGATCCTTTCAGGAGGGGAAAGACGGAGGGTTGCTCTTTGCCGCCTTTTGCTGCAACAACCAGACATTTTGCTTCTCGATGAACCTACCAACCATCTTGATGCTGAATCGGTGCAATGGCTGGAAGTATACCTGCGGAATTATCCGGGAACAGTTATTGCCGTTACACACGATCGGTATTTTCTTGACAATATTGCTGGATGGATTCTGGAGCTTGACCGTGGAGAAGGAATTCCATGGAAAGGGAACTATTCTTCGTGGTTGGAACAGAAGGCCAGGCGTTTGGAAATGGAAGAAAAAGCCGAAAGCCGGCGTAGAAAAACGCTTGAACGGGAATTGGAATGGGTGCGCATGGCTCCAAAGGCAAGGCAGGCAAAATCAAAAGCCCGTTTGAATGCTTATGAAAAACTCCTTGGGGAGGATGTCAGGGTAAAGGAAGAACGCCTTGAGATATTTATTCCCAACGGCCCACGACTTGGTCAGAAGGTCATTGAAGCCAGGCAGGTAGTTAAGGCCTATGGGGATAAACTGTTGTTTGAGAATCTGAATTTTGTTCTTCCTCCCGCAGGGATAGTCGGTGTAATTGGCCCTAATGGGGCAGGAAAAACAACTCTCTTTCGTATGATCATGGGGTTTGAACAACCTGATGCTGGAGAATTTGTGGTAGGTGAGACAGTCAGGATCGGTTACGTTGATCAGGCTCATGCTGCCATAGATCCACAAAAGACCGTTTTTGAGGTTATTTCAGGTGGAAATGATTTTATCAGGATGGGGGGACGGGAAATAAACGCCCGGGCCTATGTAGCCCGGTTCAATTTTACGGGTGCCGATCAGGAAAAGAAAGTACATATGCTTTCAGGTGGTGAACGAAACCGGCTTCACCTGGCACTGACACTGAAAGAAGAAGCCAACGTTCTGCTTCTTGACGAACCTACCAATGACATTGATGTAAATACCCTCCGTGCCCTGGAGGAAGGCCTGGAGAATTTTGCCGGCTGTGCGGTGATCATTTCCCATGACCGGTGGTTCCTTGACCGTGTAGCTACCCATATCCTGGCCTTTGAAGGGAATGCTCAGGTCTATTTTTTTGAGGGAGGATTCTCAGATTATGAAGAAAACCGCAAAAAAAGAACAGGAGAAACCACCCCGAAACGTTTCCGGTTTAAGAAACTTACCCGATAAAAGGAACCAATAGAATTGGAATTCCGACAGCAGAGGGCTCTATGCTATTCTGTCCAATCTATTCCCGTAGCCTCAGTAAACCAAAAAAAAGAATGGAAATTTTCAACGGATTGTAATGGTAGGACCAATAAAACTGAATTTTCATTATTTTTGAACAACCTGATTGTCTAACTAAAACCTGAAAGCTTATGAAATGGTTTTTACGCTTTTTTCTTTTAATGAGCCTTTTTCCGCTCATGTTGTCTGCTCAGAATGAGGTTCTTATTGCAGACTTTGAGACTACCATTCCCAATACCTATTATTATGCTCCGGGAGGTACAGCCACAGTGGTTGATAATCCGTATGTTGATGCCAATAATGGTAGTGCTAAGGTGCTGCGATTTGATAAAAGTTCAGGAACTTACAAGCTTATCGGATTCGGATTTCCTGACCTGCAGATAAAGGTCAAGGATGTAAAGCAGGTAGAGTTTCTGATGTACAGCGACAATTTCAAGAGCCTTTATGTATCTACGGAAAATACCCTTGACCCACGGACTAATGAAATTCACAAAATCTGGGCTAACCCTTATGGAACATCAAATGTCTGGTTTAAAGTAACAGTTCCGCTTAACAAACCTGATCCGCAGGGTACACTTGGAGATCTGGGTTACATAAATATATTTCCGAGTATGGAAGATGCCGCTGAAGCAACCTTTTACATTGACAGCGTAAAACTGGTGCTTTTCCCTACCGGCGTCGGGGTCGAAAGTGTTACTGTTAATCCGAAACAAGTTGATCTGATTGTGAATGAAAAGCGTTTGATTCAAGCGCAAATTGAACCTGAGGATGCTGAAAACAAGAATGTAACCTGGACCTCAACCGATTCGGATATAGCCACCGTTGATGCTTCAGGGATGGTTACTGGCGTTTCGCCCGGTACAGCTAAAATATTTGTAACCACTGAAGATGGTGGGTTTACCGATACCTGTTATGTTACCGTAACGGATGTAATTCCTGAGTATTCCCCGATGATAGCTAATTTTGAGGATGCAGTTCCTTCTGATGCACCCGGTCCGGGCATATGGCAGGTCTTCAGTTGGAATGGATCGAGGGAGCTAATTCCCAATCCCGTTAAAGACGAGAATAACAACACTGATAATTTACTGCATTATACCAAAAACGCTGATGTTACCTGGTCGGGTTTCGGATTCTTTTATCAGGACGGCATTTACACCACACCTGATCTGGAAAGCCTTGAAATGATGATATATGGTGTGCAGTGGACTAAGTTCTATATCAAGGTGGAAGGCATTAAAGACGGGACGTCGTATGTGTTTTATGAAACTCCTTGGCCGTGGGCTTCTCCCTCACCGGCAGGAAGCTGGAATAAAGTTGTGATTCCAATTGGACCTGATCTTGCCGGCAGCCGCATAAAGAATATTTTAATTATGTGTGCCGATGCGGGCGATCCTTTTGAAATATATTGTGATCAGGTGAAACTGAACTATACAGTATCTGTAGAATCGGTAGCTCTCAATAAAACAACCCTTGAACTGGCTGTTGGTTCCGAAGAATACCTTGAAGCTATTATTACTCCAGCTAATGCTTCAAACCAGAATGTTACCTGGGAAAGTTCCAATACTGACGTTGCCACAGTTAATTCCCTGGGTAAGGTTACGGCTGTTGCGCCCGGAACAGCCACTATTACAGTTACTACTGAAGACGGTGCCAAAACAGCAACCTGCGAAGTTACTGTTATTCAAACAGGTATACATTCGACTATTACAAGACGGAGTTACCTGTACCCGAATCCAGTGTCAGGATCTGTTCTTTATGTGGCAGTGCCTTCTGTTTCATCCGGAACGATCCAGTTCAGAATAATGGATGTTTCAGGACGCATTATCCAATCCTTTACTTCACCTGTTAATGGAAGCCGAACATTTGAGCTTTCTGTTCGTCTCGTTCCCGGCAACTACCTGCTGAAGGCTACCGGTGAAGGCGTTAATGATGTGATGAAGCTGATAGTGAAATAAGGTAAATTAAAAGTACTGGATTGTGTCAGCCGGTGAAAATCGATCTGCCGGCTGACTTTTCATTATTCAAATCAATTGTATATGAGTAGAATAATTTTTTTCTTTTATCTCCTTTTATTGACTGATTTCAAAGGATATGCGACTGACTGGATTCAGACTTTGCCTCTGACAGATAAAATTTTGATATTGTATTTTGATGACGGATATATCCAGCATTATGGTTATCACCAGCAGTCATCTGCCTGTGTTACCTATAACAGTCCTCTGGATATTAGCAAGGCTATGCTAACCAGTTCATATACTATTTCAAGCCCTGATGATGCCAGCTTTGCTGGTGGTATTCAGCCTTCAGGTGTGGGACGAAAATCAAAAGGGCAAGATTTTTCGCGTAAGTGCCTCTGGAGGAGGTCTGTTTTGTACGATGAATGCCATGGCGGAGCTACTATCTGCGATAATGACTTTATTTTTGAGCATTTTGTCTATCTTGAACTGCCATACGCAATGCAGCAAGGGAAAAAATACGTCATCAATCTTTCCGGCCTGGCTGAAAATTATAATTCCGACACATTGGTCTTCGATGTGACACGGGTTAGATCAGAGGCAATTCATGTAAATCAAATAGGTTTTTTGCCGGATGCAGAAAGAAAATACGGCTATATTTCAGCCTGGATGGGAGACAAGGGACCTCTTGATCTGGATGATTATGCCGGTACAAAATTTCATCTGATCGACCTATCATCAGGGCAGGCTGTATTTGAAGGGACCATCGCCAAACGGCTTGATTTTGAAACTTCACAGCAGAAAGATTTGCCGGCTGAACCTGGTAGCCCGTTCTTTTCAATGAGTGATGTATGGGAGTGTGATTTTTCTTCTTTCAGTGCACCCGGGGAATATATCCTTTCAGTTGACAGAATAGGTTGTTCTTATCCATTTAAGATCGGAAAAAACATTTACAGGGAGGCATTTTATCATGCGGTCAGGCAATTATACCATGCCCGCACCGGAATTGCTCTCACAGAACCGTACACAAATTTTACTCGGCCGAGAACATGTCATCCTGATGATGGCAAAATCCGGTTTAAATATACCCGTTCAAAATGGACTGACTGGCATAGTGAAAATGGTGATATGAATACTGTTTTATCGCTGGTAGATACGAGTGTGCATCTGACAACCTGGGGATGGTACCAGGATGCGGGCGACTGGGATGGGTATTACTCACATACTGCAGTTCCGCGTTACCTGATGAGCATATACGAACTGTATCCGGAAAAATTTCGCGACGGTGAACTGAACATACCCGAGAGCGGGAATGGTATTCCTGACATACTGGATGAAGCCCGATGGCTGATTGATTATTTTGACCGAACTCGAGGCCCTTCCGGAGGCATTGCCGGCGCCAGGATTCATCCCGATTTTGAAGAGATCGCTGACGGAATTCCGTCCTGGGAAGATACAAGGAACTGGATCATTTCAGGCGAAGATGTTGTAACAACCTATACTTTTGCAGGAATGTGTGCTCAGCTTGCCTGGTGTTACAAAATAGCAGGAAACAATACTTTAGCAAGCAGTTTTATCAGTAAAGCCGAGTCGGCCTTCGATTGGGCAGAAGCCCATAAACAACAGGGGGAAGATCTGCATAATGCCCGCTTGTATGCAAGCGCATGGCTGTACAAATACATTGGCGTTTCCGTGTTCCAGAATATTTTTAAGCAGGACTACATCAACCAGTCATCGGCTGAGTATGCGTCAGAAAATTTCAGATGGGCTGTATATGCGTTCGCAACCTGTAACCAAAGCAACATTGATGTCACACAGAAAACAACCTGCATCAATCAGGTGAAATCCATTGCTGATGCAGATGTGGTTGATCCGGCCATAAAGAGAAGTTTTCGTGTAGGATTCAACTGGACATATCCTATGCTTGTAGGACAGGCTACAACACCTATGGTTTTTCCAGCTGTAGTAGCCTATAAAATTACAGGTGATAAAAAATACCTTGATGCCATTGAAACTACTGTTGATTATTTCATGGGTGGCAACCCCCTTAATATGCTCTGGATGACAGGTTATGGGGACCATCGTCCGGAACAGGTCATGCACCTTGATACATGGTTCAGCAACAGGAATGAATTCATTCCGGGGATCATTCCCTATGGTCCTACTTATATAGGTCGCGATTGGATGCCGAATAACGGACCATGGGCATCGGAGTTCGCCCTCTGCAGGGTATATCCTTCAAAGGAACTATGGCCTGGGCATGAAATGTATTTTGAGAATCGTTATTGTCCGCCAACCAATGAATTTACTATTCATCAAAATACTGCTCCGGCTGCTGCCGTGTTTGGGTTTTTATGTGATACCGCATCAGACCAATGGAAACCCAATGAGCCTCCCGCAATACTTTTCACCGGTCCTGATAAATCAGCCCTCCAGCCTGGTTCTGCAGTTACATTTACTGTACAGGTATCTGACAATGATGGATATGTAACCAGGGTTGAGTATTTTAATAATAAACATAAAATTGGACAATCATTAACTCCGCCCTTCTCGTTTACCTGGAAAAACCTGCCTGCAGGATCTTATGAAATCGAAGCTGTGGCTTATGATAATGAAGGAGCGCGTAGTAAAGCCATTCTTGGCCATACATCAGTCCCTGGTCGTCCTTTGAAGACTTATCCGGGACTGAAGGTATTTCCCAATCCCGGGCGTGATATGGTATATTTTGAGTTTGAAGTTGAAAAACCTTCGGATGCATTATGTTCAATTTATAGTGCCGATGGAAAGCTGATCAGAACATGGAATGTGAAGAATCTTACTCATGGTTTGCAAAGGCTTGCATTCGATTTATCGGAGCTTTCTCTTTTGCCCGGCCAGTACTTTTGTGCAGTTGATACTACTATTCCCGGAAATAAACGAAAACTTGCCTGGCTGATTATCCAATAAAGAACATACAGGCATAATAAAGTTAAAGAAAAGAAGAGAGGACTGCCAGTGATTAACTTGCTGTATCTCTTCTTTTTCGTTTTCTTGTATAGCTGTGTAATTATTGTACTTTTGTGCAAAATTTTTCAACATGGCTGTTCCGCTACCAGGCATTCCAAAGGGAACGAGGGATTTTCTTCCTCAGGAAGCAGTTCGTCGGAATTACATTTTCCGTACCATTCAGGAAGTTTTTCATTTATTTGGATATCAACCGATTGAAACTCCGGCTATGGAAAATCTTTCTACCCTGCTTGGGAAATACGGGGAAGAAGGGGATAAGCTGTTGTTCAGAATTCTTAATTCAGGCGATTTTTTGAGCGGGGTTCCGTCTGGTATTCCATACGATTCGTTTGAATGGTCTAAATACATCTGTGATCGTGGTTTGCGATACGATCTCACGGTTCCTTTTGCAAGGTTTGTGGTTCAGCATTTTAATGAGCTGGTCTTTCCGTTTAAGCGGTATCAAATGCAACCGGTTTGGAGGGCGGATCGTCCTCAAAAAGGCCGTTACCGCGAATTTTACCAATGCGATGCGGATGTCATTGGAAGCAATTCACTGCTGAATGAATTGGAATTGATCCAGATAATTGATGAGGTGTTCAGGAGGCTGTCGTTAAAAGTGCTTGTGAAACTAAATAACCGGAAAATTCTTGCCGGGATTGCAGAAACAATCGGAATGGCTGATCAGCTCATCACGCTTACTGTTGCTCTTGATAAGCTGGAAAAGACAGGGGAAGAGAAAGTTTTACAGGAATTGTCTTCGGCCGGAGTTGGTACGGAGGTAATTGAAAAATTGATTCCCTTTTTGCGGATTACCGGAGGAAACGAAAGCAGGCTGAATCAGCTCCACATGATGATAAAAGCTTCAGAGGAAGGGGAAAAGGGAATAGCTGAAATGAAGGAGTTGATGGGGTATGTATCTTCTTTTGCCCCTGAAGCAAATATAGAATTTGATATTTCCCTTGCCCGTGGTTTGAATTATTATACAGGTACTATTGTAGAGGTTAAGTCACTTGATGTTTCCATCGGGAGTATCTGTGGAGGAGGAAGGTATGATAATTTAACGGGAATATTTGGTTTGCCTGGTGTATCTGGTGTAGGAATTTCCTTTGGAGCAGACCGTATTTACGATGTGCTTCTCCAGACAAATCGTTTCCCTGCAGGAGATACTACTGCTTGTAAAGTTCTTTTTACAAATTTCGGTGGGAAAGAGGTTTATGTTGCTCTTGAATATGTTAGGAAGCTTCGTTCAGCAGGTATAAGCTGTGAATTATATCCTGAAAATGTGAAACTGAAAAAGCAGTTAGAGTACGCTAACAAGCGAAACATCCCTTATGTTGTGCTTGCCGGCGAGGAGGAGATTGGTGAAGGTAGAGTAACCTTGAAGTATATGACCACGGGGGAACAAAAAAAAGTTGCCATTGAAGAGTTGACGAATGTTCTCAGAAACATTTGAGAAAATCTAGTTAACCAAGGATTCTTGTTGTGGAAATCTATAGGTCAGCAGATTGTTGCAAAGGTCAATTAGTTCCTGTTATAAACCCAATTTATTCTCTTTCAATTTTACATTTTATCTAACATATTTTTCATCCGATTATCAGCAGTATTTTTAGGTAATTTAGCCGGAAACATTTTTCTGTATGGCTGAGACATTTCTCATTCAACCAGCTCCGGTTACCCTGAAGGAAATTCAGCAAGTACTTACTGAACATAGCAGGATTGAACTTTCGAATGAAGCTCGCAGGTTGATTCAGCAATGTCGCGATTATCTTGACAAAAAGGTATCTGCAACCGGAGAACCATTGTATGGAATCAATACGGGTTTTGGAGCGTTATATGACCGTTCGATTTCTCCAGAAAACCTTGAGAAACTGCAACAGAATCTGGTAATGTCGCACGCCTGTGGGACAGGAGACACAGTTCCAGACGACATTGTGCGCCTGATGCTGCTGCTGAAAATCAGATCGCTGGCATACGGATATTCAGGTGTACAGACTGACACAGTGCAACGCCTGATTGATTTTTACAATGAAGATGTTCTTCCGGTGGTTTATTGTTACGGCTCCCTGGGAGCTTCCGGTGATCTTGCCCCGCTGGCTCATCTTTGTCTCCCCTTGCTTGGCATGGGGGAAGTGAGGTACAAGGGAAAAGTTTATCCGGCGATTGATATTTGCAGAAAATTCGGATGGGAACCTGTCAAGCTAAAAAGCAAGGAAGGCCTGGCACTTCTGAATGGTACGCAGTTCATGAGTGCCTATGGAGTGTACCTTTGCCTGCAGGTATTTCATCTTTCAGCCATGGCCGATGTCATTGGTGCTCTTTCCCTGGATGCATATGACGGACGTCTTGATCCGTTTCATCCTCTTGTTCAACAGATACGCCCTTACAAAGGACAAATTACCACAGCCAAACGCATTCGATGGATTCTGGAAGGCAGTGAACTGATAACGCGGTACAAGGAACATATTCAGGATCCCTATTCTTTTCGTTGTATTCCACAGGTACATGGCGCATCAAAAGATTCCATCGACTATGTTGCTTATGTTTTTGAGAGGGAGATCAATTCCGTAACCGATAATCCAACCATATTTCCTGAACAGGACCTCATCATTTCAGCCGGTAATTTTCATGGACAGCCGCTCGCTCTAGCTCTTGACAATCTATCAATAGCTATGGCTGAACTGGGAAATATTTCGGAAAGGAGAACCTATCAGCTGCTGTCGGGGGCAAGAGGGTTACCTCCTTTTTTAGTAGCTAATCCGGGACTCAATTCCGGATTTATGATTCCGCAGTACACCTCGGCTGCACTCGTCAGCCACAACAAACAATTATGTACTCCTTCTTCAGTTGATTCCATCGAATCATCGAAAGGGCAGGAAGACCATGTAAGCATGGGTGCGAATGCTGCTGTTAAAGCCTATATGGTCATGGAGAATCTTGAACGGATCCTGGCCATTGAGTTGTTTAATGCTGCTCAGGCACTTGACTTTCGTCGGCCATTAAAGACATCGCCTTATCTGGAGGCATTGCATTCTGAATATAGGCAAAGGGTAATATTTATTAAAGAAGACATGGTCATGTACCCATATATGCAGGCTTCAGTCAAGTTCCTGCGTTCCTGGAAACCGCAATTACCTGTGTGATTGAACCCACAATACGCATTATGCTATGCGTATTGTGCCTTTTAGGCCGATTTCTCTTTGTTCCATCGGGGTTAGCCCGGTTGAATTTGTTAATTTATGGTACTTCGGATAAAACTTTTTGCGGGGATCTCCTGTATGCAGAAAATAAATT
>CAZJQN010000011.1:0-43967 GCA_964548125.1 uncultured Bacteroidales bacterium
GTTCCGGAAGCCATATGCTTTATAATGAACAATTTTGCCATGACGTGCCACAAAGGTGACAACATTGGGAAGAATGTCCTTTTGTATGGCATGTTCACACAACGAATCGATCCGGGCCAGGCGCACCGGGTCGAAGCCCTGGTCGGAAACATTAGCAGTCATGGTAAATTCCTGCGGTCGTTCGTTTTTTTCTGAAGGTAAAGACCTGCATGAAAAGAAAATCTGAAAAATGATAAGAACCGCTGCAAGATGAGAAAAATTCATGGTGGTAGTTATTTAAGTTTAAAATCCTTCATCGTCCAGCACCTTGAGAACCCTTCCCTTGATATCTGCAGGATCAGGATTGAGTTCCTCCTGAGTAAATCTGCCCTTTTCAGGATCAATCCGTTCGTATACCTGCAAATATAAATTATAAATGACCAGAAAACTGATCAGATATCTTTTCTCAAGTTTTTCAGAAAGGAAGGAAATCATTTCAATAGTTTGCTTTCGGCATACTTCGGCTTTGCTCATGTATTCCCTGACAATACTTCTGAATCCGTCAGGAACAATTATTTCATCAGCTACATTTTTAAGGTCCTCTTCGGTAATTTGATATTTTCTCATCAATGACTTAGGTATATAAACCAGGTGGTCACGAAAATCCTTCTGAAAATCCCTGATTATATGCACAAGATAGCTAAAAATGGCGCAAGGACGTGCAACCTCAATTACGTCAAATTCCGGTGGGATATATTCTCCGTTTTTGTTCTTTAAAAGACAGGAAAGGTGCACAAAGACTGAAGCAGGTGCTACGGAGGCCCCTTCAGAATAGCAGAGAAATTCTTTCCAATTTCTGAACCCATTATGATCTACATCAAACAGCATGGCCTGTGCAAAATTACTAAAGATAACAGGGGGAATCTTAAACTTTTCAACTGTTTCCCTGACTCCTGGAGGAAGGAAGTAAGATCCCCCAGAGATTTTCCCAGTTCCGGTCAAAGCTTCCAGCCACTGGTTAATTTCTTCCGAAAAGGCGAGTTTCTCATTGGTACTCAGGCAGGGAGACAAGGCCTTTCTGTTATCTATTAAATCGTCTATTCCACGCATCAGTTTGTAACAGGTTACAGCCGCCTGGTACCTTTCATCCTCCCAGAGCCTTGCTGCAATGAGAATATTAGGATGCTTTGTGATTTTCTCAAAATCAATCTGTTCAATAATTTCTTTCAGCATGTTGTCAATGAATAATTGGCATCAAACTAATGTTAATTACAGCTTGTGTTCTGCTTTAATACGCTCGGCAACAAGTTTGGCAGAGAGAAGAGCCATGGGAAGTCCGTTTCCCGGATGTGTGCTTCCACCCACAAAATAAAGATTGTGATATTTTTTATGTCGGTTATGTGGGCGCATATATCCCATCTGCATGATATTATGGCTCAGGCTTCCGAAAGTTGCTCCCTTGGTAAGGTTTAACCTTGATTCCCAGGTTGACGGGGTGAAGCATATTTCAAATTTAATGTGCTTTCTAAATTCGTAAAGTCCTTCTGCCTCAAGTCTTTTAATTACCGAATTTCGAATGTCGTTCTTAATGTTTTCCCAGTCATAACTCATAGACTTATTCAAATGACCGGTCGGAACAATTACGGTTAGAGAATCCTGATTATCAGGAGCGGCAGTTTTGTCAAGCTTTACAGGGGACAGAACATAGAAACTTGGTTCGGCCGGAAATGACTTCTCATTAAATACCCTGGTAATATTTTCCTTGTAATTGGTAGACAGGAAAACATTATGCATTTCAATTTCTTTGTATTCCTTGTCCATTGCCCAGTAAAAAACCAATGCGGAGCATGTATAATCCATATTTTTCAGCCGCTTTATCATCGGATCTGCAGGAAGGAGTGATTGGTAAACATAAGGTAAATCTGCATTGGCAATAATCAGATCTGCATTATGAACTGAATGGCCGTCTTCAAATTTCAATCCATCAGCATTTCTGTTATGAACAATTATTTCTTTCACGGGGCGGTTGAATTCAAATTCCACACCGTATTCTTTTGCAATATTTATCAAATTTTCAATGATTCTGTACATCCCTCCTTTAGGATAATATACTCCTTCGGTCAGTTCAACAAACGGCAGCATGGAAAAAATGGCCGGAGCTGTAAAAGGATTCTGTCCGACATAAATATTCTGGAAAGTAAATGTCGTCGTAAGAAGTTCAGACTGGAAAAATCGTTGAGTGTGCCGTACATGATTATTTAATGCGTTAATTCTTAACAAAGTCAACAAATTGCCAGGGGTGAAGAAATCAATAGGTTTGAGGAAGTTCCTGTCTATGATATTTTGCATGGCCCATCTGTAATTCTTAATACTCTGGTACATGTATAGGAGGAAGTTGTCAAAACTGCCTTTTTCAAATTTTTCAAGCTGGTATTGCATCAGTGACAGATCAGGAGAGAAAGAGATTTGAAGGTTTTTCGGAGCTAAAATTTTGTATATGGGATTTATTTTGTACAATTCAATCTCACTGAACAAGTCCTTTCCCATAAGCTGATAAATATGTTCGTAAGTATGGGTCATCATCAGCAGGGTAGCTCCAATATCAAAACGATGTCCTTCCCTTTCAATTTTTCCACATCTTCCGCCGGGGAATTCATTTTTTTCAAAAACAGTTACCTTATAACCTTGTTTTGCCAGGAAGACTGAAATGGCAATGCCTCCTATTCCTGACCCAATTACGTAAACTTCCCCTGTTTTTCTCATTTTTTTATGCTTGGTGATAAGGAAATAAATGTAAATGTTGCAAGATACTATTTTGAAGGGAATAAGTGGCATATTTATAACATTACATATAAAAGGGATTCAATCCATCGCGGGTATAAGATAGTCTAATGGCTGGGGTGTGATTACAGAGGAGGTATAAATTGCTTTAAACAAAATGTTATCCGTATATCCCAATTTAAAATAATTCTAAAAAACTATTGATTTATTTTTGGAAGAAAAATTCCTATTATGCTGAACCGTCGTAAGTTTCTGCAATATTCTGCTGCCGGACTGGCGGGGAGTATGGTATCTATGGCATCACGTGCCACAAATGCTGACAGTTACCCGACTGAAAACCGTCGAAAGGATATTATTTACAGGACGCTTGGAAAGACAGGAATTCAGGTGCCTGTTGTAAGTCTGGGCGTAATGCGGGTTGATAATCCAAACCTTGTGCGTTCAGCCCTGGATCAAGGAATCATTCACCTCGATACAGCTCACGGTTACCAGCAGGGCAGAAATGAAGAAATGCTGGGCAATCTGTTGACAGGCAGGCCTCGTGATTCTTTCGTGATCACTACCAAAATACATCCCCGTGAACCTATATCCACTGAGGTATTTCTGGACATGTTTAATACAAGTCTAAAAAGACTGAGACTGGAATATGTAGATATGCTGTATCTGCATGCGGTTGATAACCGGGACTATATGTTCAATGAGAACTATCTGAATGCCCTGGCGAAAGCCAAAAAGGAAGGAAAGGCACGCTTTGTGGGTCTTTCAACCCACAGTAATATGGCAAAAGTTCTGCGCTGGGCAGTTGAGAGCAAGTTCTATGAGGTGGTGCTTACCAGCTATAATTTTATGATGCATAATGATACCGACATGCATGCTGCCCTGGAAGAAGCAGGAAAGGCCGGACTTGGCATTATTGCTATGAAGACGATGGCAGGTGGAGGATACTGGGATAGAGAGAGGACGCAGAAGATCAATACCAGGGCCGCTCTGAAATGGGCCCTTCAAAATCCAAATATTCATACGGCAATTCCAGGTTGTACAACTTTCGATCAGCTGGAAGAAAACCTGAGTGTAATGTCGGACATTACCCTCACTGAAGAGGAACTCAGGGACCTGCGGTTAACTGAACCTATGCATCAGGAAGAGGGAAAAGAAACCTCCTCACTATTTTGTTCCGGCTGCCGCACCTGTGAGAAGCAATGCGTGAAAAATCTGCCTCTGCCTGAAATGATGAGGGCTTATATGTATACCTACGGATATCGTGATCTGGCTCTGGCACGGGAGGTAATTGACAATACTTCCTATTTGGAAGGTGCCTGCACTGATTGTACCGCATGTACGGTTTCCTGTCCGCATGGACTGCCGGTAGCCCAAAGGGTTCGCGATGTGGAGCGGCTAGCTGATGTGCCTAAGGAATTTTTGGTATAAGAACAGAGAATCTGAATGTACTCACCCCGTCATACTTAGTTTCTTAATTGCCGTTAAGGGATCTGATTACACCGGTCTTCATTCTTGTTTATTGCTCTGTTGACGGTTAGGAGCAGGGAAAAATTTTTGTCCACGTCAAACAATTCGTATATTTACTCACCAAACTAACAAAACCTGACCTTATGAAACATCTTTTTTTTCCTTTTATTCTTTTTCTGCTGGCCGGTGTTCTGCCTGCAGATGCCCAGAAAGCAGATATTCCTGAAGGATTTATCCCACTGTTTAACGGGAAAGATTTTACCGGCTGGAAAGTACCTCAGGGCGACAATGGCCATTGGAAGATTATAAATGGAGTCATTGATTATGATGCGGAAAGCGAAGCTAAAGGCGATAAAAACCTCTGGACGGAAAAAAGCTATAAGGACTTCATTCTATATGTCGATTGGCGGATCAAATCCACTCCTTGGAAAAATCCCCGTGTCCCTATCATACTTCCCACCGGACTGCATAAACGTGACGAGAATGGCAAGGAAATCCAGATAGTTGTGCCCGACTCGGATTCGGGCATTTTACTCCGGGGGCAGGGGAAATCGCAGGTCAACATCTGGTGCTGGCCAATAGGTTCGGGCGAAGTATATGGGTATCGGATGGACGAAAACATGCCTCCTGCTGTGCGAAGAGCTGTTACTCCCAGAGTGAATGCCGATCATAACATTGGTGAATGGAATACGTTTAAAATTACTTTGCAGAATGATTTCCTCACTGTCGAACTGAATGGTATTACTGTTATTGAAGGAGCTTATCTTCCCGGACTACCTGCCAGCGGGCCTATCGGACTTCAGCACCATGGAGACAAGGTGAACGGTGAATGGGTAAGTCCCCCTGCCCTTGTTCAGTTCAGAAATATTTACATACGTGAATTATAAGAAATATTAAATCCAAACCACTAACCAATAACCTATGAAACGACGGCAGTTTATTTCGCAAACCGCTGCAGTGGCGGGCGCAGCTGTTTTGCCCACAGCACTGTCAGGGCAGGTAAAAAAGAATGTTCCTCCGCCCAGGTTGAAAATTGCCTGTATCGGAACCGGTACCCAGGGAACCAGGGTAATGCTCCAGCTGCTCAAAATTCCTGATCTTCTTATTACTGCAGTGGCCGATCCTGTGAGGGAAGATACCCGGTATCAGAACTGGGGCCCTTACGAATTGCGAAGTACTATTCGAAACGCAATCGGCGAACCAAAGTGGGATGAAGGAATCGAAGGGTGCCGTGCCGGAAGAGAACCGGCAAGGCAGATTGTAAACACCTGGTATGGCAAGCAAAAGGATCTTAAATACAAAGGATGCAATGCTTATGCCGATTTCAGGGAACTGCTCGAAAAGGAAAAAGATCTGGACGGAGTGGTTATTGGGGCTACCGATCACCAGCATGCCATTATAGCGATGAAAGCCATGGAAAAAGGGCTGCACGTTTTCTGCCAGAAACCAATGACCAATTCGGTATATGAAGCTCGTCTGTTGGCTGAAACGGCGGCAAAGACGAAGGTTGCAACCCAGGTGGCTACCATGAATGCCTCTGCCGAATCGACCGACAAACTGTGCGAGATGATCTGGAGCGGAGCTATAGGCCCGGTGCGTGAGGTGCATAACTGGTCGAACCGACCCGTCTGGGAATCTGGGTTCACTCAGTTGCCGGCAGAAGAATCAGTGCCGGAAGGATTTGACTGGGATCTTTGGCTGGGTAGAGCTGAATGGAGACCTTTCAGCTATAAATATACCCATACAGTTTTCCGCGCCTGGTATGACTTCGGAACCGGTGCACTGGGAGATATGGGTTGCTATTCGTTCGACCCGGTATTCCGTGCACTGAAGCTTACTGCCCCTGAGACAATTGAGGCATATGTTAATACGGCTTTTGGTGTAACCAACCTTGTACCTCACCCGGTGAAATATGTTAGTCATCCCCTTGCCATGACTGCTCATTTCCGTTTTCCGGCACGTGCTGGCATGCCTCCTGTTGATTTGTACTGGTACGATGGTGGTATAAAACCTCCCAAGCCGGCCGAACTGGATGAAGACGGGCTGGGAATGCCCAATGAAGGCCTATTATTTGTTGGTGACTACGGAAAAATACTGGCAGAATTCCATGGGGGAAACCCGAGGCTCATTCCTGCTTCACGTAATAAGGATTTTACTCCGCCACCTCCCGTCATTGAACGTTCACGAGGGCATTATGAAGATTGGATTGATGCATGCCGGGGAGGAAAGCCTCCACGCGCACGGTTTGAAGTTGCGGGGCCTGTTACAGAAACTCTTTGTCTGGGAATTATTGCTATGCGGGTAGGGAAAAAACTGAAATGGGACCCGGTTAAAATGACAACCGGAGTGCCGGAAGCCGATGCTTTGATTAAACCCTATTACAGGAGCGGATGGGAAATCTAGAAAGAAAGGAGATATTTTATTTTCCAGTTTTGCCAAGGCTGTTCTATCTGAATGTAGTATAATGGTTGACAGGGAAAGTTGACTTACCGGAACGTAATAGGTTTCAGTTAATTTTCCTGTTTCAGTATTCTATTGTATATCTTAGAAATTAAATGATTATTGAACCGGATGCAGAAAAAAAATTTTCTTTTATTTCTCACTTTCATTCTGCTTTTTATTTTTTTTCTATTAACAGCTTTTTACTCTGAAGGTTCTCACGGAGGAGGTGATGATTTTCATCATTGGCGGATTGCAAAGTTCTCATGGCAATATCCGTATTTGATTTTTGATTTGTGGGGCAAACCATTGTACACCTTGCTTAGCTCTCCCTTTGCACAGTTTGGGATGATGGGAAGCCGTGTGTTCAATATCATAGCAGGTCTTACAACAGGATTTTTGTCAATTCTTTTATGTCGCCGACTAAAGATTTCAGTGGCTCCACTTGTTGTTTTAATGATTTGCTTTACTCCTATTTATTTTATTTTGATGCTCACCGGCATGACAGAAATTCTTTTTAGCCTGGTTTTAATATTATCCTTATTCCTTTTCTTTGGTGAAAGATATGTTCTTTCAGCCTTGGTGCTGTCTTTTCTCCCATTTGCCAGAAACGAAGGTTTTGTTTTATTTCCACTTTTTATTGTAGCTTACATTATTGTTAAAAAGCCCCAGGCCATACCCTTCTTAGGTGCAGGTGGTATGGTGGTTACCATCGCCGGATATTTTCATTATAAAAACTGGTTCTGGATAATTGATCAAAATCCCTATGGTAAAAATCAATTGTATGGCAGTGGGGAGTTGCTGCATTTTGTAAAACATTTGCCACATGACATAGGTTATCCGCTTCTGGTACTCTTCTGCATTGGACTAATCCGCTATCTCATGAGACTCCGTCATCCGGATCGGGATACCCTTGTGCGTTTTATTTTGTTGCCGGGAACGTTCGCAGTTTTTCTTACTGCTCATTCTTATGTCTGGTGGAAGGGAACAGGTGGCTCACTTGGATTAACAAGAGTACTGGCTTCAGTTTCACCTGTTGTTGCTGTTGTTTCACTCGAGGGGCTGGAGCTTCTTCTTTCTTTTTTCAAGTCAATTAAGCATAAACTGCTGGTCCTTATACCTGTCATTTTTATGATTCTCTGGGCACCTTTTAATGTTTACAAAATTCCGGTACCTGCATCTGATAGCCAGAAAACCATAATGAGAGCTGTTGAATGGATGAAAAAGAACGGTCTCGACAAACGAAAATTTTACTATTACGATCCGTGGTTCGTGGTTTACCTTGGTTCAAATCCGTTTGATGCTGCATCCTGTAGAGAGAAAGTGCCAGATTATAATTATCCTGAAAGAGAGACTTTGCCGGGAGAATTGGTACTATGGGATGCACATTATGGTTCCAACGAGGGAAAACTGACACTGGAAAAGCTTATGAGCAGTAAGTACTTCAGGCCGCTTAAAGTATTTTATCCGTCCAGGCCTTTTAAAGTGCTTAATAATTACGATTATGAAGTCTGGATTTTCGAACGGGTTGATTCAACTTCTAAGACCGATTCAATTCATTTGCCTGACACGGACAGTTTTTATGATTTCTGTGAGAGTTTTGAAAATTATCAGGAACTAAAAATTGATGGTTTAACCAGTGAAAAAGCTTTTGATGGGAACTCTTCACTTTATGTTTCTTCTGACAAAGAATTCAGTTATACATGGCAGAAACCATTTTTTGAAACAGGCTGGAAGAAAGGGATGAGATTGCAATTGTCGGCATGTATTCTTCCGGAAGATACTCTTGACAGAGGATCACTGCCTTTGCTGGTTTTTTCCATAGAGCACAAAGGTAAAGTGTTCAATTACATTGCCTCATCTGACTATTCTTCCACAAATAAAAATGGATGGCTGAAAACAGTTATTCTTGCAGAAATCCCAAAAGTAAAATCCAGGAATGATATCGTTAAATTTTACTTCTGGAATCGACACAGGAAATCATTTTATATGGATAACTTGTGTTATAAAGAAGATGAATAATTGATGAAAAGTCTAATTTTATTGAATAGCCATCTGAATAAACTTTTACTAAAGTTAACTAAGTCGCAACTAATGCGGTCTTATCGCAATCCTTTTTTAGCTGCTGCATAATCAGGTGGGTCGAGCATTTCCTTGAAGCCAGCCTGAGGATGAAGATGGCCGAAACTGCTGAAGTAAGCTTTCCGACTCATGGAATCCCAGTGAATGGCCCCGTAATAATACTGAAAGGTCTGGAAAACGGAATGAAAATTCAGCAAAAAGATGAGTGCCAGTCCAGCAATCTTCACGCTTTTTTTCTTCTCAAGTAAACCTGAAATGAAGGCGGCCAGGGGAAAAGCAAGTAATGCATAGGAATCAATCATTGGCCGCATGCCCAGACCTCCTCCGTACCACCAGCTCCACCATGAGGTTATAATCCATATATTGGCGAAGGTGAAAATGAGTAAAGGCAAGAAAGCTTGCGGGATGCGCTTTTTCAGAAATATAAATCCCGTAAGAGCCAGTGCCATCATAGGCGTATAGAGCAGCCATCCTTTCCTCCATGAGAACAATCCTTTCAGAAGAGCAGGCCGGCTAAAGAAAAATCCTTCATCACCATAAGTATAAAACATCCAATGCCCCGTGTTAATCTTCCAGAAAACCATCTGTGGGAACCAGACGAGCAGGATACAAACCCCCATTAGAAGCAGGGAAGGGGTTTTTGAAAGAAAAAAGGAAATGCGTTTCTTTAGGTCCGAAATACTGGTTATGCCCCAACCGAAGAATACCAGCAGAATAATGCTATTCGAGGGACGAATGAGACTGATAAGACCGGCGAGAAGACCAATTGCCGCAAGGCGTGCAGTGGATGGTTTTTCATAATATCGGATGGTAAGCCAGAGAAATATCGCAAAAAGTGAGAAATTATAGGCATGGGACATGCAGGCTTCTATGCTGGAGTAAAACAGCAGATTGGTGCCCACTACCACTGAAAAGAGGGTAATGGCAGTAACCAGGTCATTAAAATAACGAAGCAGAACTGCCCGAAGGAAAAAAAGTCCCAGAAGCAGGTATGTCCAGCTACCCAACATCATTAAGAATTTAAAAGTGGTTGAGAATCCGTAAACAGGGCCGGATGAGAAGAATGATTCAATTGCCCATGCCATCAGGAAAAAAGGGGCATACAGAACCGACATTCCCATGGTCATTTTGATATACTTGCCTCCATTGGGTGCCGTATGTACCCAGAAGTGCTTCCGCACCTCATCCGGACTGTTTTCTGTGAAACGAAAGGTAAGATCGTGATGGATAAACGTGGCCGGCAGATAGGAATAGTATTCCATTACATCCCATACCAGAACGCGGTTTTCCCTTTTCCAAATCCTGAGGCTATACGATATCCATATTGAGGCCAGCAGAGCCAGGATGATGGCGGCACTAGAAAGTTTTCGGGATGTGGAATTCATTCCTGAGGTCTATTTTGATATTGGCTGGGCATAGCTGATTACATCCTTGCCGGTAATAGTTTTGTCGCAGAGAATTATCAGGCGTTCCAGCACATTTCTGAACTCCCGTATATTGCCTGTCCAGTTGA
The DNA here is from genome assembly GCA_964548125.1 of uncultured Bacteroidales bacterium. Taxonomy (GTDB): domain Bacteria; phylum Bacteroidota; class Bacteroidia; order Bacteroidales; family JAAYUG01; genus JAAYUG01. Next base: position 10,262 of record CAZJQN010000011.1, read on the forward strand.
TTTTCTGCAGTTCTGTAATGGCATCAGGGGTGATTTCCTTTTTCGGTATGCCATATTCCTCGCAGATAAGCTGGTTGAAATGTTCCGCAAGGAGGGGTATATCTTCTTTTCGTTCGTTCAGTGAAGGTACATGGATAATAATGACGCTTAGACGGTGGTATAAGTCCTCGCGGAAACGGTGTTCTTTGATTTCTGTAGCCAGGTCTTTATTGGTGGCAGCAATAATACGTACATTGACGGGGATATCCTTATCACTTCCCACACGGGTAATTTTGTTTTCCTGCAGTGCACGCAACACTTTAGATTGGGCCGACAGACTCATATCGCCAATTTCATCAAGGAAGAGTGTACCTCCGTTTGCCTGTTCAAACTTGCCGATGCGTTGTTTGATGGCTGAAGTAAATGCACCCTTTTCATGGCCGAACAGCTCACTTTCGATCAGCTCGGAAGGAATGGCAGCACAGTTTACTTCTACGAAAGGTCCTCCTGCGCGAAGGCTTTTTTCGTGCAACTGACGGGCCACCAGTTCTTTGCCCGTACCATTGTCTCCGGTTATCAGTACCCGTGCATCGGTAGGAGCCACCCTGTCAATGAGTTCCCTGATTTTTTGCATGGCTTCCGATTCGCCTACCATCTCGTAAGCTTTATCAATCTTTCGTTTTAGTGTACGGGTTTCTGCAATAAGATGCTTCTTATCGAGAGCATTGCGGATGGTAATCATCAGCCTGTTCAAATCCAGGGGCTTGGAAATAAAGTCAAAGGCACCTTTCTTGATGGCTTCCACGGCAGTATCAATGGTTCCATGCCCTGAAATCATGATCACCTGGGTGTCATAATTTCCCGACATGATCTTTTCAAGCACTTCAATACCATCCATCTGGGGCATTTTGATATCGCAGAGTACCACATCAAAATGCTCTTTATCAAGAAGTTCAAGCCCTTCTGGACCGTCAGCAGCCAGTGCCACTGAATGATTTTCGTATTCCAGAACTTCTTTAAGAGTACTCCGGATGCTTTTTTCGTCGTCAATAACAAGTATGCGGGCCATATGATCAGTTTTCTCCAGATTGTTCCATCCATTCAGCCATGACACCTTCCTTGAGGGCATAGTTGCTCTGAATCAGTTTCTTAATGGAAAATTCCCTCAGTACAAAGGAAACAAAAACTGAAGCAAGGACAATATAGTCGACACGGATGGGGTCCATGCCAGGCATTCTGCTTCGTTCTTCGGCGGTTGACCTGAGAAGCTGTTCGTAAAGCCTGAAATAATCAGGCAGAGTAATTTCCATAGAAGTTTCACCACTGAAAGCCGCGTAACTGCTGCCTGGTTCGGAGCGAAGAAGTGCGCTGAAGGTTTCAAAGGAACCGGAAGCCCCAATCAGGGTGTCAATTGCATACATAGGAACCATTTTGTAGAGTTCCCTGAGGCTCATCCGGAACAAATTTTCTGCTTGAGTTATTTCTTCAGGGGTAATTGGATCGGATGGATGCATTCCTTCCAAAAGACGCGCTACACCCAGCTTGTAACTTTTTTTCCAGAAAATATTTTCCCTGTCGCCAATGATGAATTCATTGCTTCCACCGCCTATATCGAGGATAAGAACGGGTTGTTCGGTAAGTGTCACAGCATGTTTCACTCCTTTGTAAATCAGTTCAGCCTCCCTTTTTCCGGAGATGATTTCTACATCGAAGCCGAAACGCTGAAAAACCTGATCAGCAAACATTTTTCCATTCCGGGCTGACCGGATGGCCGAAGTACCGAACGCTTTAGCATGCGTCAGTCCGTATTCTTTAATTGTCTCAGCGTGTTCTTCCAGTGCTTTGAAACCCCGCTCCATAGCCTCGGGTGTAATGATTTTCTGCGAAATACCACCCGCTCCCAGACGTACAGGAAGTTTTCGGTCGAGTAGTACTTTGAATGTTCCTCCTTCCTGTGATTCGGCTATCAGCAGGTTGAAGGTGTTGGTTCCCATATCAATGATAGCGGCTCTCATTATCCGGCATATTTGATCCATTTCCACAACTCACTCCAGTTCACTTTCTTTCCGTACATGAGAATACCGGTGCGGTAAATTTTTGCGGCAAGCCAGGTCATGAAAATGAAGGTAACCACCAGCAGAAACATAGAAAGGAGGAGTTGCCAGGCCGGCACCCCAAAAGGAATACGTGTCATCATCACTACAGGCGAGGTGAACGGAATGATGGAAAACCAGAACGCAACTGAACTGTCGGGATCGTTCATGGCTTTTATCATTACGAAAATGGCAATTATAAGTGGAACCGTTATAGGCAACATGAACTGCTGAGTATCGGTTTCATTGTCCACCGCTGAGCCGATGGCTGCAAACATGGCCGCATAGAGCAAATATCCGCCCAGGAAAAAGAAAATAAAGGATCCCAGAATGAGAGGGTAGTTGACATGCCGGAGTGCCTCAAATATCTGAAGAGCTTCGGCATTATCTTCAACATTCATAGGCTTTTCAGGGGTCTCCACAATATTTTTCCCTGTCCCGGATTCCATAATATTCTGGGCCAGTGCCTGCTGGGTAGCGGTCTTTGAAAGCTGAGGAAAGAACATTTGCTGGGCAGCCTGGTAAAGGAACAGGGAAATCACCACCCAGAGGATGAACTGTACCAGTCCTGTGAGGGCAATACCAAGAATTTTTCCCATCATCAGCTGGAAAGGCTTTACCGATGAAACGATCACTTCCACAATGCGGTTGGTTTTTTCTTCGATCACCCCACGCATAACCTGAGAACCAAAAAGAAAGACAAAGAAATAGATAAGAAAACCGCCGGCATACCCTACTATGCTGGCTACATCCGAGCTGCTTCTTTTTTCTTTTCCTTCTTCAGTAAGTCGTACCGTGCCGACGGTGATGCTGGTACGGATGGATCGGATGAGGTCGGGAGGAATATTGTTTTTAATGAGTTTGGCATCCTGAAGCATGTTCTTAAGAGTATTGGAAATATACATCCTGGTGCTCAGGCTGGGCTGCTTTACGGTATACAGCAAAACATTTTCGGAAGCGAAAATGTTATGGGGGATGTACAGAATGCCATAGTACATGCCTCGCAGAAGCTGATTTTTCAGTGTATCCATTGATACGTTCTGAGGGTAAACAAAGTTTATGAAATCGCCGGGCGGTATGGCATTAACAAACAAATGGGAACTGTCGGCCACCGCAATCACTTTGACTTCTTTGTCTTCCTGGGTAGCCAGCCAGATAGGAACTATCATGAAGGCAGCAAATAAAACAGGCCCAAGAAGGGTCATGATAATAAACGATTTTTTACGTACTCTGGTTAAAAACTCACGCTGGAGGATAAGCAGTATTTTGTTCATGTTTATTGGTTTCTGGGGTTAAAACTGGTTAGCGGAGGCATTTTCAACAACACGGATAAAGATTTCGTTCATCGATGGAAGTACTTCACGGAACGAATCGATGTGGACCGCCGGCAGAAGGGCTGAAAGCAGTTCATTGTCGCTCGGAGGTCGGTTCATTTGCACAAGAGCTTTGTACCCTGCAGACAGCGGCTCAACTGATACAAGGGAACAGCCGGGGGGAAGGGAGGAATTGAATTTTTCAGTATTTCCCCGGAATGTTAATTCAAACAAATTTGCCTTATACTGTTGTTTAATGGTATTAATTTCGCCCGAAAGGATTGCCTTTGACTTGTTGATGAGAGTAATATGATCGCACAATTCTTCCACAGACGCCATATTGTGGGTGGAAAAGAAAATAGTAGCCCCTTTTTTCTGCAAGTCCAGTATTTCGTCTTTCAGCAGTGCCTGGTTAATGGGGTCAAATCCGCTGAAAGGTTCATCGAAAATAAGTAGTTTGGGTTCATGCAGGATGGTAACAATGAATTGCACTTTTTGCTGCATTCCTTTTGAAAGTTCTTCAACTTTTTTGTTCCACCAACTTTGCATTTCGAATTTCTCGAACCAATACTTCAGTTTTTTCAATGCGTCGGTTCGGGAAATGCCTTTAAGGCGAGCAAGGTAGATAGCCTGCTCACCAACCTTCATTTTACGGTAAAGTCCCCTTTCTTCCGGGAGGTATCCAAAGTGGAATACGTCGTCGGGTGTAAGTTTGCGTCCCATGAAGAAGATTTCGCCCCGGTCAGGTGCTGTAATCTGAGTTATAATGCGGATGAAGGTAGTTTTTCCGGCACCATTGGGGCCAAGGAGACCGTAGATACTCCCTTCTTCAACTGAGATGGTTACGTCGTCAAGGGCGCGAAAAGTGCCATAGTTTTTTTCGATGTGCTCTGCTCGGAAAATTTCAGTCATAAATGGATAATTTGGTATGCTGGTTCATGAGAAAGTTCCATCACGCTTTAGGGTAGGGATATTTGCTCCTAATCGAAGGCTGATTTAATCCGTTCGAAAAAGGAACGATCATTTTTGTCAGGTTTTGGTTTGAAATTAGGAGATTCTTCTAATTTTTCCAAAATTTTTCGTTCATCCCTGCTAAGATCCTTGGGAATCCAAACATTAACATGTACGAGCAAGTCGCCTTTCCCGTATCCGTTGAGTTCGGGGAGGCCTTTGCCCCGCACCCGGAGTATTTTCCCCGGTTGGGTACCCGGATCGATTTTTATTTTTACACTGCCGTCGATGGTAGGCACTTCGACGTGAGCTCCCAGGGCAGCCTGAGAAATTGTAACATAAAGGTTGTAAAAGAGATCATTGCCGTCGCGGAGAAGTTCCGGGTGCTGTTCTTCCTGAATGATGACAAGCAGATCGCCATTAATGCCTCCTCTGCGGGCTGCATTTCCCTTGCCTGACACGGTCATTTGCATTCCTTCGCTTACACCGGCCGGAATATTTAGAGTAATGACCTCCGTTCCCTGAATGATTCCCTCACCGTAACAATGGGAACACTTGTTGGTGATTACGCGCCCTTCTCCTCCGCAGGCAGGACAGGTAGTGGTGGTTTGCATCTGTCCGAGGATGGTGTTGGTAACCCTGGTAACCATGCCTGAGCCCCTGCAGGTCGAACAGGTACTATAGGATGAACCACCGGCGGCTCCGGTACCACCACATGCATCGCAGGTAACATATTTGTTGAGCTTGATTTTCTTTTCCACTCCGGATGCAATTTCCTGCAATGTCAGCTTCACCTTTACCCGTAAGTCTGCTCCTTTGTTGACCCTTCGTCCCCGGCTGCGCGAGCTTCCAAATCCGCCAAAACCAAAATGACCACCAAAAATATCGCCAAAATGCTCGAAAATATCTTCCATGGTCATTCCGCCACCAAAGCCGCCACCGGACGCTCCGCCCACACCGGCATGCCCGAACTGGTCGTAACGGGCCCGCTTTTCATCATCGCTCAATACTTCATAGGCCTCGGCAGCTTCCTTGAATTTTTCTTCAGCCTCTTTATTACCGGGATTCTTATCAGGGTGATATTTCAAGGCCTGTTTCCGGTATGCCTTTTTGATTTCTTCCTTGGTAGCGTTCCTAGGAACACCCAGCACTTCATAATAATCACGCTTTGACATATGATTTTGTGCAATGATCCTGACTAAAGCAGGATCGAGTTTTTATTAATTTGCTCAGTTCAATGTTTCTCTTTATTTGTTCTGGCAATAGTATCTTCTGACAACGTGTTTATTCTGTTTCCGTTTGCCATACAACCTGAATAATTATCAATTTCCCAATTCCCAGTTTCCAATTTACTATATCCTGGTTTCTATTTCCTTATTTCCCATTTTTCTGGCTTACTTGCCTGATCTCTTTATTTTATTAGCACAAAAGTGCATTTTTATTCTCCTACCACTACTTTAGGGAATCTTACTACCTTATCGTGGAGTGTATATCCTTTCTGGACCACATCTACCACCTTACCTTTCTTATCCTGATCGTCAACGGGAATTTGAGTAATAGCCTCATGGAAGTCGGTATTGAACGGCTGATTAAGTGCGTCTATTTCCTTGATTCCTTTCTGGGTTAGGAAGTCTTTCAGTTTGGAATAGATGAGTTCTACTCCGGTTTTAACGGCTTCCAGGTCCTGCGATTCGCGGATGGATTTCATTGCCCGTTCCACATCGTCAAGGATAGGAAGAAAGGAAACCAGAACATCCTCTCCGGCAGTTTTAACTAGCTCCATTCGTTCCTTTAACATTCGCTTGCGGTAATTATCGAAATCTGCGGCCAGGCGAATGTACTTGTCCTGCAAAGCAGCAAGCTGTTCTTCCGTCGAAGGACCGGTCTTGGCTTCCTCTTTTTCTGCTTCCCCCTCAGGAACCTCGGCTTCCATCGTAGGCTGCTGCGGCATAGCTTCCGCCGGCGGCATATCAGTATTCTGACTTTCTGTCATATTTTCAGCTTCTGCATTCACACCATTTTTTGCACCATTCAACACATTGCCTTCTGCTGCATGCTTTTTTTCTTCTTTAGTTCTTTTCATAGTCTGTTTAAAACCTCCTGAATATTAATCTTATAAATTCCATCTAACAACATATATGGCAATTCATCCCAATTTCTTTATCTCTCTATTGAAAGATAAAGAATAGGATCATCTGGCAATTTCAGTCTTCGTCTTTGGTCTGCAAAGGAACAAAAAATTTGCCAATTGGTAAGCTTGCGACAAGATGGCAGGAGTTAGAATCAAACTAATTAGCACGACCATTTATAATTTTAATAAATTTAAGGTACCAAAAAAAATATCTTATGAAACGTTTTTCTTTTGTTTTGCTGGCTTTTTTATTGATTTTGCCTTTAACCTGGTCTTGCAGATCCGAAGATCAGGACGAACAAAAAAGCACTATTTCAGGTATTGTTCAGAAAGGTCCATTTTTGAAAGGAACGGCACTTACCATTTTTACTTTAGAGGATGATCTGACTCAAACCGGCGAAAGTTATTCTGCCAGTATCCTTTCGGACAAAGGAGACTTTAGATTGTCATTGGATAAGGGATTTCCCGGGTACGGTTTAATACGTGCCGATGGATTCTACTTTAATGAAGTAACTTCTCAGCCATCAGTAGCGCAGATAACAATGTTTTCTTTAGCCAGAATAGACGGATCAGAGCCGGTTAACGTAAATGTTTTCACGAATCTCGAGAAACAAAGAATCGAATATCTAGTCAATCAGGGAGCATCTTTTAACAATGCCCGACGACAGGCCCGGAATGAAGTTTTGCAACTGTTTGGATTTGACCAGGATACACTATTGTCTTCCATGTCTGATATTACAGAAGACAATGAGGGTGGAGCAAAACTACTGGCTGCTTCGATGATAATTCAGGGTTTCAGAAATGAAGCCGAGATGACGGATCTGATGGCTGAAATTGCATTGGATCTGAAGAACGATGGAGTTCTAAATAACTCGGCAATGTCATCATCCTTGAAGAACCATGCATTATATCTTAACATGAATACTGCACGTATTCGGAATTATTTGGAGGAGTATTACAGAAATCTAGAGCATCAGGTAGAAATTCCTGATTTTGAAAACTATCTTAAGAATTTTCTTGACAGAACTTCTTATCCTGTGACAGAATCATTAATCATATATCCCTCTTCTGGGCAATACGGGCCAAATATTCTTGATCCGGAAAAAACCCAGTACAGTGGTCAGCAGCATAGTCTGGTTGCCAGGTTACGAAAAGGTATGACGGTCAAGATTAGAATAACTATGCTTACGGAAAGTTTTTTCGGTTATTCACCTAATGAAAATCAAAACTGGTCTGTGTCTGCTTTTAATGAGTCTGAAAAAAGTCAGGATTTTAGTTCTGTTTCTAATGCAGAAAACTGTGAGATGCGCATGGCGTTTTTCCCGGGCGAGTATTTGATCGAATATTTTGAGATGGGTGCTGAACAACCGGTTCGGTCAAAAATTGTGACAGTTGAATAGACGGATCATGTTTTGTGAAGGAACTGAAAATTGCAAAGTATTTTATAAATATTTGTGACCGATATATATCGTTTAAACGGCTGAAAGATCCAACATTCATTTATGGTTAAGCACGTTGCTTGAGTATTGCGGACCAACCAACGAAATTACATATTAGATTAAATGGCTAAACCTGATTTCGGTGAATTAGAAAAGATTCTAAATGGAGAACTTTCATCCCGTCCTGTCCTGTTTGAGTTTTTTTTGAATGACAAACTCTACAATCATCTGACAGGAAAACAAATTGAAAACTGCACATCGAACGAAGAAAAAATTGTTATTATCATTGAAGCATTCAGGAATGCGGGTTATGATTATGTTACCCTTCCCTGCTGGAATACAAATACACTGAAATTTGAGGGTGGTGAAAAACATAAAAAGGAAAGCATTTCACTTAATGAAGGTTCTGCCATTTTCGACCGAGCATCGTTCGAAGCTTATCCCTGGCCAAATCCGGACCTGGGGGATTACGACATTATTTCAAGGGTTACTCAGTATCTGCCTGATAAAATGAAATTTATCGGACACAGCGACGGCGGTATACTTGAGAATGCGATTGCACTTGTCGGGTTTGAACGACTGTGTTTCATGATATACGAGGATGAGGATCTGGTTAAAGACATTTTCGATGCCATTGGCTCCCGTCTATTGAGGCATTATGAACTAATGTGCCGATATCCTGCCATAGGAGCCTGTATTGTAAATGATGACTGGGGTTTCAAAACACAGACCATGCTTCCGCCAGATGTATTAAGAAAATTTGTTTTTCCCTGGTATAAAGAAATCACCGCCGCTATTCATCGCACCGGAAGACCGGTGATATTGCACTCATGCGGTAATCTTGCAGAAGTAATGGATGATATAATAGATTATATTGGTGTTGACGCAAAGCATTCTTTTGAAGATTCCATTATTCCAATTGAAAAGGCCTATGAACAATACTCTTCGCGCATCAGTCTTCTGGGTGGTATTGATATGGACTTTCTTGCCCGCGGCTCACCAGCTGAAATAAAGGCAAGGGCTGTCAATCTGCTGAGAATGACTGCCGGAAGGGGCAGATATGCCCTGGGTTCCGGAAACAGCATCCCGGAATACATACCTTTTGAGAATTATTTTGCAATGAATTCGGCAATTGAAGAAATGATTTGAAATATACCTACAAAAATATTTTTTTTATGATATCAGGAAAATATCTGGGTTTTTTTGCAGGTGTCGGCGTGTGTATTGTTATGATGGTTCTGCCTGAACCAACAGGCATGACAGTGGCAGCAAAGAATGCTGCAGCAGTGGTGTTGCTGATGAGTATCTGGTGGATATCAGGCGCTATTCCAATTTATGTGACAGCATTTTTGCCTCTGGCAATGTTCCCTTTATTGAAGATCCTACCAGCAGCCGAAACAGCCCAAAATTATGGACATAGCTATGTTCTTATGTTGCTTGCTGGATTCATTCTGGCAAAAGCAATCGAATCGCAAAACCTTCATCAAAGGATAGCCTTTTTTCTGATGAATGCTTTTGGTACCAGTCGAAAGATTATTCTTTTAAGTATTATGATTACAGTGGCTTTCATATCAATGTGGATTTCTAATGTTACTACTGCTATGCTCATGTTACCAATTGCCCTTGCAATAATTGCCCAGGAAGAACAAGGGAAGGAGGGAAGCACAGATTTTTCAAAAGCCTTGTTATTTGGGATTGCCTATTCTGCGTCTATTGGTGGCGTAGGAACTTTGATCGGATCTCCTACAAATCTTATTTTTGCCGGCATCATAGAGAAGCTTTTTCCTGATGCACCGCCAGTTACTTTCTATAGTTGGCTAAAAATGGGTTTTCCTGTCATGATAGTTTTTCTTCCTCTGGTATGGATTTATCTGGTGAAGTATTTCCATGTCAGCGGCAGGCTTGTTCAGGATGCTACTTTCAGAAAGCAAGAGTTAAAAAATCTGGGAAAGATGACCACCGGTGAGAAAGGGGTTCTTTATGTTTTCCTCCTTGCTGTTTTTGGTTGGGTCTTCAAAGATGGATTTGAATTCGGAAGTGTGATCATTCCAGGTTGGGGATCAATAACCGGACTGGATAAATATGTACACGACAGCACGGTAGCTATGATCTGTGCTATTCTACTTTTCATTGTGCCGGCTGGTAATGGAAACCGACTGATTGACTGGAAACAGGCTTCACAGATACCCTGGGGCGTAGTAATGATAGTGGGAGGGGGGTATGCTATGGCGGAAGGTTTTAAATCAACCGGATTGGCTGAATGGATTGGAAATCAGTTATATTTTATCAATACGTTGCCTTCTTTATTAGTTTTAATTGTGGTACTAATATTCATTCTGTTATTTACCGAGTTTAATCCCAATACTGCTACAGTGAATATTTTTCTGCCCGTACTGGCCAGCATGGGAATTGCAGCGAAAACAAATCCATTGTTGTTAATGATTCCTGCGACGATTGCTTCATCTTTTGCATTTATGATGCCTGTGGGAACCGGTCCTAATACAGTAATATTCGGAAGCGAGAGAATCTCTGTGGCCGATATGGTAAAATGCGGCTTAGGCCTTAAAATAATCAGTCTAATTCTCCTTGTATTGATTTTGTATTTTGTTGTCATGCCATCACTTCATCTGCAAACTTCTTTACCCTCCTGGGCCTTGCAAAAATATTGAATCAGTAATTTTGAAATTAGATGCAGTTTTTTTGATGTTGTAATTGTATTTGAGAGGGTTAAAGCAGGGTTAAAAACCCAAAATGACCCATTGTGTTGTTACATCGTTTTCCTGATTCCATTTCTAAAAGAAAAGAGAGCGCGCTTTTTCAGCACGCTCTCTTTTCACTTAAACCCTCCTTGATTTTAGAGTAGGTGGGAAAGAAGATACTCTTAATAATATGTAAATGTGAATACTTCCTGCCAGTCAGCTCCTTTACGGATCATTTTGGTGATTCGGTTTTTGGCATCAAACTCATAGGTAATATCGGTTCTTCCCTTTACAATGGGACTTTGTCTCGGATCCCAATATTCAAGATATTGCACCAGTTTTGCACTAGGTTTTCCGAAAAGATTTCCCATGGGCAGGAAAGTATTGTCAACAAGCGACGCCTGATAAATTCCAAAGACATTATCTCCCGGTGTGTAAAAGAATTCTTTTATTCTCGTTACAGTAACTCCATCATCAGCATATCTTGTGTGTCTGATGATATTTCCATTGGTAATATCAGCTTTATATTTCAGGTGATCTGCATCGCCCCAGTGTTCAACTATCGTTGACAGAAATCCATTGGCGTCATAGGTATACTGGGCGTATTCTCCGCCTCCCCAGTCTTCCTTGATTACCATACCCTGGGCATTCACCTCGTAATCTCTGTAAATAGTTCCTTTGGTAATGTTTCTAATGGTCAGTTTACCTGGCACAGAATAATCATACTTGAGGATTTTGTCCACCTCGTCGTTCCAGTAGTCATAAATGGTGTCAATCCGTTTATTGGCATCATAAACAAAACGATACGTTTCAACGCCATCGCCATAATCAACACCAATGGTTTTGATGAGGGCGGCCTCGAGTTTGTTGTCATTATCATCGTCCTTGTCTTTTTTACAGGACGTAAAGGTTACTGCAAGCATACTTGCAATAACGAAAAAATACATCATCTTTTTCATAGCATAAAATTTAAAGGATTAACGATAAAAGGGATTAGGTATTAATTTATTAAATTCCATTTTATAAAGCATATAAGTCATCGGGTTCATTTTTTTCTATCTGTGAATTTTGGTTGTAACATACTTTATATAGTCAGGCAGCCCTTCAAAAAACCATTCGAAACCTCCGTTGCCTTCCCTTACACGATATTCATGATAGATTTCTTTTTCCCGGAACTGGATGTGCAGATTCCCGTAAAAGCGATAATTGCTTCCGCCGGAAGGAGCATCAAAATAATACCAGGCGAAGGAAAGATCTTGTTTCCCTGCAAGGATTTGTTCGCTGCTATTTTCAACGGAGGTAAAACGGGCATCGCTCAGTACATAAGCTGTAAACGATTCAGGTAGCTGCATATTTTGCAACAATACTGGGGTACCATTGCTGTATGCCAGCAGCGCTCTGAAACGCTTCCCGGGGCGGACCCTGAAATTCTTCTCCATTTCCGCAACGGTTACTGATAGCAAATCATTCTGTTTTTCATCTGTAAAAATGAGAATACAAGGCGGAATGTTGGGAATAACAGTTTGTTCATGAATGAGGGCGCTGATTTTTTTCATTTGGACGGTGTCAAATGGCCCGACAAAATAAAGTACAGGGTAAAGTCTTGTGGTTTCATTGTATTCCGGCGGGAGTGCAACAAAGCATCCGTGCATTCTGATAAGATGTTCTTTGTTTATTGCTGTTTCGTTTATCAATAAATGAGAAGAAAGCTTTTGATCTCCCCGGTAAGGTTTGTTCTCGAACGCATCGCTTATAAACCTCAGTGCGTTTGGAAGAGCTTCTCTCCAGTAGGAAAATTCATGGCCACCGTTACGTACCCTGAATTCATGACGAATCCCATTGTCCATCATCAGCATATGGAGTTCCTCGTTGCTTTTAGCGAGGGTTTGCTCGTCGTCGCCATTATCAATATAGATTTTAAGGCCACGGATTTTCCTGTTATTTTTGATAAGGTGAAAAGGGCTGTTTTGTTTATAGTACTCAGTTATTCTTTCCTTTCCTGATTTTCCTTCACCACCGAATAATCTTCCCCACTGATGGTCCCACTCTTCCTGGGGCAGTTCTGTCATGTACTGGATATCGGTACGTACTGAAATGCTGAGAGGAACACTTACTGAAAAAACATCCGGGTGTTTCAGCGGAAGCACAAGGGCTCCGAAACCACCCATGGAATAGCCTATGATGGCACGGTGCATGCTATCAGGAATGGTTCTGTAGGCAGAATCTATATGGGGAATGAATTCTTTAATGAACATGTCTTCGTACCTGAACTTCCCCAGATAGTCATTGACATAATAACTGCGAAAACCCTGAGGCATTATGTAAATTGCCGGGATTATTTGTCCAGTTCTTCTTCCCTCGTCAATATACTGGGAGAGCCGGCCATACTCAAGCCATGATGATTCATTGTCCCCCAGACCATGCAAAAGGTAAACAACAGGAAAGGATTTGTTGCTGGAAAAGTATTCATCGGGCAGAATGATGGAATATTTTACTTCCTGTCCCAGAATCCTGCTGCACATGGAAAGGCCTTCCATTATACGGATAGGATTTCCAGCAACCGCGGCTACCGGCAGCAGGATTAAAATGACAGAAAAGAATTTATTCCTCGTTTTCATTGAAAGGTCAGTTTGAAAGTTTCAGATACATGTTATGAAGTGAGTAATAAAGTCCGGTTTGCATTGCATTGAATGGTGTTGCACTTTGACGCACCCTGTATTCAAACGGCATGTTGTTGTATTTTAGCTGTTTGTACATTTTGTTGTATCCGGTATAAGAAGCATTATCGTCAGTCTGGTCAAGATAATAGAACACACCCGCTGCCGGTTCATCAAGGGAATCGGGAATATTAGCGTTGTAAAGAAAGCAACCGCCAAAATCACCAGAGGATGAACGGATGACGGACAACATGTCTGCTCCCGTATTTCCGAATCCCAGAGCAATTTTTTTCCCGGGAGATGCAATGGTATGAAACAGGGAATCCGTTCTGGCAAAAATAAACTGGATATTCCCGATCAAATCATCCGTTGACAGATGGGGTATGTTTACAATAAGTGAAGGAGGTATTTTCCCTTTGATCATGGCATCATTCAGCAAAGCAAAACGATCAAGTGATTGTCCTGAAATTCTATTCTGATCATCCTCAGAGAAGATATAAATGGACGGGTATTTTTCGGTTTCTTTGTATGATTGGGGTTTTACAATATGAACGGTCGCTGGGATGTCGAATATGGTTATAGAATCAAATTGGTCAGGGGCAGGATAGGTGAGGCTGTAAGGGACTTCCGGATCAGTTGCAGAGTTTTGCTGATGAAACCCATCGGCAATGAACCGGAATGCTTCGGGCAATGAAGCATGCCAGTAATCCCATGAGTGTGCGCCGTTTCTGACCCTGTAGCTGTGGGAAAGATTCTGCTGTCGCATAAGTACATGCAAATCGTCGTTTGTAATATTCAGTTGTTCTTCATCATCACCACAGTCAATCAGAAAACGCAGATGGCTGTACTGGGATAAATCCTCACTTCGGAAAAGATAAAAAGGACTATGTTTTTTAAAATATTCCGTAATGCGGTCGGCACCGGAAGATCCTGTTCCGCCAAATACGGTAGCAAACTGGTAATCAAATACACTTTGTGGTTCAGCTAAATACTGTTCATCAGTCCGGAACGACATGCTCAGGCATACGCCTGACGAAAAAATCTCAGGATGCTTTAAGGGGAGTATCATTGCCCCGTAGCCACCCATAGAGTATCCCATTACAGTTCTGTAAATGTTGTCTTTCTTGGTTCTGAACAGAGAATCTATCGTAGGTATAAGTTCATTAACAAACATATCCATATAGGAGAATTTCCCGTTGTATCGATTTACGTAATATGAATTATATCCGTCGGGCATCACGAAAATCACAGGTCCGGTAATCTCTGCGTATGTTCTGGAGTAATATTCAATATTTCCACCCATTCTCCATGCGGTATAATTATCCCCAAATCCATGCAGGAGATAAACAACAGGGAAAGAATCGTGTCCTGTGTAATATTCTTCCGGTAAAAGAACGGCATAGGTAACCGACCGGTTCAATATTCGGCTGCTGATTTCAGAGACCTGATATAGGTCAACAGTCCGCGCAGCTTTTTCTTCTTCCTTTTTGCACATAAAAGCAAACAGAAGAAACATGCCTGAAAAGGCCAGTATTTTGAATGAATATTTCGTATGTAGCCGCGGCATGTTCATATTTATGACCTATGTGCCTTTGATTGAGGAAGATTCATTTGATGAATATATTACTGCATCCTTAAAATTTATCCGGAAGTCTGGATCAGGATTTTTCCATTCGATTTTTAGCTTGTGGGTTCCTTCCGGAAGTAAATATTTATGCCAGATATCGTATTTCCTAACAATGTAGTCAAAAGGCATTTTGACTTGTTCTGCCAAAGCGTTGTCAAGATAAATATTCAAAAGGGCAATATAATTCGGATTTGGATTACGGGAACAGGGATTATTTTTCACAGCACCCATACATACGATGCCGTTGCCTTCGAAGCTTAATTCAAAGCTTCCTGATTCAATTTCCTTATTGAATGGCCGTCTTTCTTTCGGAAACATTCCTTCAAACGATTGTTCAAACTTCACGCATACAGGATTCTGAACAGTTAGAACAATTTCATCCTTATCAACAACCCCTCCTGCTTTTCTGATGTGATTGAGGGAATGCTTCAGACTGAGTTCACAGGCTTTTTTCAGGCTGGTATGGGTATAAGGGAAGTATATTTCTTCGATTTTTTCAACCGATGGTTTCCAGTGGGAAGGAATTCCTGAGTAACCCAGAATAACTCCCAGAATTCCTCCGGCTGTTGATGGATTGCAGTCAGAATCTTGTCCTGCACGGGTTGCAATGTCGATAGTCTTGAAAAAATCCTTGTTTCCGTAAAGCAGCGCCATTGTAACATAAGCGGCATTTAAGGACGCATCAATATTGAAAGCATTGAAAACTCCTTCGGGGCAGCCTTTCTCGGAGGTGTGTTTCTTTTCGATTTCAAACCAACATTGTTTCCAGTCATTGGGATATTGATTGTGCCACAATATTACGTCGCTTATAGTCTCGTAAAATCGGGTTTTTTCAGGTATGGTTTTAAGTGCTTGACTAATTATAAATGGAATGTCCTCATTAATAAAGGCGAATGAATAGAGAGCTGCTATGAAAACACCACCATACCATCCGTCACCGTAATTCATGATATGCCCAATTTTATCGCAGAGATCAGTTGCTGTGTTCACCATTCCCGGGTACATCATTCCAATGAAATCGGCTTCGATCTGAAAATCAATATCATCGGCATGGGGATTGTTCAGCCAATGACCTGAAGCAGGCGGTAGTATGCCGTTCAGAATGTTATACCGGGCGGCCTGGTTTGCATGCCAGAGTTTATATTTGCTGGTGGCAAAAGCAATTGCAAAGGAATCTGCTGGTGCTTCGGGGCCCAGACGATCATATACTTCCATGAATGTCAGGTCCATGTAAACATCGTCATACAAACCGGGATCGGCTTCAAATGTTTCTCTGATGTAATCATCATACCATGGAATTGGTTGGTAATCCTGGATTATGGATCCACGGAATTTAAACTCAGTGGGACCGCCGTAGGTACAGCCTATCGTCTGACCGGCCCATCCTCCCCGTATTTTATCCTGTAAAGATGAAAGAGAAATTTTGGCCAGTGAAGCCGCACCGGTCATAGTTTGTGATTTTTCTTTACAGCTTGTAATTAATAAACCAATAAGTAAGGGAAGGATGAATTTTTTCATAATGTTCTATAGTTACTTTGAAGGTAAGTTGTTTTTCGTCTGATTTTGGCTATAAATGATCAGGTCGTTGATACGAATCAAATAGTCAGGATTCGGGTTAATCCATCTGAGCATCACATGATGTGATCGTTCTTCAAGAAGGTATTTCCATGAAGGTTCCAGACGTCTGGAGGAGTTTTTCATGGGCATTCGAACATGTTGATCGAGTTCACCATCAATCCATACTTCCAGTTGAGCCACATATGGGTCATTTGCTTCAGCAAGGGCAAACACTTCGGTCCCGAATCGATTAGCTACTCTTGTAAAGTATTCGTTTGAAATTTCCTTACATTTTACCAGATTTCCGTATAAAATATATCCGTTCCCTTCAAAGGAAAAGGAAAAGGTATCAGTTATGGACCTGTCTATACGTTCTCTTGCTTTGGGATATGTATGTATGAAGTTCTGTTCAAATCCAACTGGCTCGATTTTTTCAACTGGAATACATAGTACATTTGAATCGATTTTACCACCAGAGAGTGTGATAAGCTGGAGGGCATGTTTCATGCTAAGTTCATAGGCTTTTACCAGAGAAACATTGGTATCCTTAAAATCAAGCATTTCAATTTCACGAAGGGGATCAAGCCAGTATTCAGGGATGTTAGAATATCCAAGCATTACTCCCAGCACACCTCCGGCAGTGGAAGGATTACAGTCAGAGTCCTGACCACAGCGGGTAGCAATATCAATGGTACGCGAAAAGGAACCCTGACCGTAAAGAAGGGCAAGTGCCACATATGCAGAATTTATTTTTGCATCAATGTTGAAAGAAAGAAAAACTCCTTTTGGGCAACCAACATCTTTGTTCCATTTTTTATGAAGCTCAAACCACGTGTACTGCCAGTCATCAGGATGCTGCTTATACCATTTTATTACATCGGATATACAAGAATGGAATTGGGTGCCTTCGGGAATGCTCTTTAGAGCTTCATTAACTATGAATTGTACATCATTTGAAATAAATGCCAGTGCATAAAGATTGGCAACAAAAACACCTCCGTAGAAGCCATCTCCGCTGTTCATAATATGGCCCACCCGGTCAGCGATTTCATTAGCTCTATTAGGCATACCGGGCGCCATTAACCCTATAAAATCGGCCTCAATCTGAAAATCAAGATCATCGGCATGTGGGTTGTTAAGCCAATTTCCTGACAGCGGTGCACGCATGCCGCTACGAAGGTTGTAGCGGGCCATCTGGTTGGCATGGGCCAGATGAAACTCAGACTTCGAAAAAAGGGATGCTATGGTATCAGAACTAACTTCAAGACCATATTTGTCAAATATCTCCGCAAAAGTCAGGTCGTTATATATATCATCAAAGAGCCCGGGTTTTTTATCCCACCAGTATTTTACAAAGCCCTTTCCCCATTTAATTGGCTGATAATCCTGGATAGTTGTGCCCTGAAATTTGAATTCAGTTTGGGCTCCATAGACAACCCCAATAGTTTGACCGGCCCATCCGCCCTTGATCTTATCCTGCAGGGTTTCTGTGGAGATTTTGACACATGCCATTTCTCCTGTGTTCCTGTATTTTTGGCATGCATTGTTTCCAGCCACAGAAACCACTGCAGAAAGAAGAAAAATCTTTGTGTATTTGGGGAACATATTTTCAGGGTTTTTGATTGCATTCATAAACGCTTAGTTCCGTTATGGAAGTGAAGGAAGAAACGTGGTTGGTATATTTATGCCAGTGTGGCTGAATTGCAGCATCACCTATGATACGGACAGCCCTGGTGTGAACAGGGCGAAACGAAAGCAAGTATTCAACATTCGGAGCCTGATGAAATACATCTGTATTTTCAGGGAGAGGAGGAATGATCTGAAGTTCTTCAACAGCTACCCATTTGCCTTCTGCGTCTTGATACTGGACTGACAGGGAAGTAAACCATCCTCCGAATTCCTCAAGGCATCCTGAATGGAAGGAGATAAGATCAATGCTATGTTCATCTTTCCAGCCATAACCATAATAATCAATTTTAGGAATTTTTGTTTTATCAGCAAGGCTGATGAATGTTGAACCCTTACCATACAAAATCCCATCACGTATTGCATCTATACCGGCAGCGTAAGCTTGTTTGCCACAGGTACACCAGGTTGAGTCAAGCACAAGATGATTAATAGTACGTACATTGCTAAAGATTGTATCGGCGATGGGAGCAATGTTTTTATTGCGAACCCATAATTCAAATTCTTTTACTGCTTTTTCTTTTCCGTTATCAAGTTGTAAGGTAACGAAGTATCTTCCGGGCCGGGAAGGGATTCCTGAGAGTTTTCCGTTCAGAAAAGTCAATCCTTCCGGTAGATTTCCTTTGATAAGTGTCCAACGATATTGCTGATTCGATGAAGTATAGAAATTATAGTCAACAGGTTTGCCTACTTCTATCAGCGGCCTGGGGCCTATGCAGAATTCAACCGGAGGATTGAACTCAGCCTCGCGGTTTATTACTATCATTTTGTTTCCGTTTGCAATTGTGATCTTTCCTCCTTTTTTCTGAACCAGTAAAAGAGTCTGATTCATAATGCGTTCAATGATATTGCTGATTTTTGCATCCGGCAGATCAAACCGTGTAATGTTGACATACCGGTCGTTGAAAGGTTCTTTCCATTCTTTCAAAGGGAGATAGAGGTCAGGAGGCAATTTTTTGAATCCGTGGATTACACCGAGGAGTCCACCAAGGGTTGCGGCCTGATTGTCAGCGTCAAATCCCATAGCGCATGCCAGATCAAGCGTCTTCTGGAAATCACCTTTCCCGTACAGAAGAGCCAGGATTCCGCATGCTCCGTTCAGGTTCGCATTCCAGATAGATTTTGTCTCGACGGGTTCATTAACATAATATTCTTCAGCCATTTGCTGACGTGCTGTTTTCCAATCATCAGGATACTTTTCATAAAGGTTCAGCATTTCTTTGACTGTATTAGTATATCGGCCTTTCTGAGGCAATTCTCTTAAGCCAATTGAAATGAGAGTAGGGATGTCTTTTTCAAAGAAAGCTGCAGAATACATAGCTCCATATAACACCGTCGGTTCTGCTGCCCAGTCATCACTGGTGATCCTTGCTGCCCAGTCGGATTTCTGAGCAGCGTATTTTACCATTCCCGGTGCGGTGTACCCCCAGATTTCATTAATAAGTTGCGGGTCAATCTGATACCAGTGAGGATTAAACTCCTTACTTCCAGTAAAAGGGGGAGTATAGCCAAAATGCATCAGTCCCAGCGCTGCCCTGTTGGCAAGCCAAACCCTATCGCGTACGTGGTAAATCCATGCATTTTTTAAATCTTCATAGCTGGGTTCCGGACCAGTCTTTTCCATTGTGCAGAGATACATGTACTCTATATCTGTATCATCATCTGAAAATGCCCCGTTGTAAGTAATGAGCTTGTTCAGGCTTTTTGTGTATCCGTATGGCCAATTTTCGGGACCGGGTTCAGAAATATATTTGTTTTCATGGGGCAAACCGTAAATATTTCCAATTATTTGTCCTATCCAGGCTCCAGCAATTTTATCACGAAGTTCATCGATTGAAATGCTACGTTTCTGCATTCTGCCCTGTGAAAAGGCTGGTGTTAAAATGCAAAAACAGCATAAGATTATACAATAGCGTTTCATAACGGATTTTGTACAAGGTTAGGATTAGTATTTATTGCTGTCTGTGGTATCGGGAAAAGTTTGGCATTCGGACCCGAAGTAGGTTTATTCCACCAGGGTTCTCCCCATTTCCCAAAACGAATAAGATCCTGCCTGCGCCTTCCTTCCCATGCGAATTCACGGGCAAATTCATCCAGCAATTCATTATCGTTCAGGTCGTTGGCAGTGTATGGCGCCAGTCCGGCCCGGGTACGAATTTTTTGTAATTGAGGATCAGACAGCATTTCGCCGGCACGTCCAAGCCGGTAAAGGGCTTCAAGTTTCGTGTATAACACGTCTGCGTAGCGAAATATGGCAAAATCATTCTCCATGTCATTAACATAATATTCCAGTTTGGGCTGGTACTCATATTTGCAAATTCTTGCCCCTTCCCATCGTTTTCGTGACATGTAATTGTCGATAGTTGGTGTATAAATAAACCAAACAGTATCCTGGGTAGGTCCTTCAATAAAGAAAATTTTGTTTCCGTTTTTGTCATATTGCTGGCCTGAAAGGAAGGAATTCCGCCTCAGATCGTTTTCTCCGAACTTGGCAACAAAAGGGGGTTCGATAACAAATTCATCCCACATCTGGCCAACGAAATCGAAAGTGGCCCTGCTCGCATCATTCAATGTAAGAGTATACCAGTAGAAGCGATCTTTGGTATATACCGAATGAAAAGGAATCACAAAAATGTTTTCAACGGAAGTTTCATTATGTACTTTAAAGTTTGTGAAGAAATCATCTTCGATCGAATAGGCGCCCGATTCAATAACCTTGTTGCAGGCTTGTACCGCCTCTTCCCACATTGCCTGGCCTATCCATTCGTTTGCATTCAGATACAATTTGGCCAGCAGGGTATACGCCATACCCTGAGTTACTCTTCCATAGTATTCTGCAGTTGGTTGCGCCTGAAGTTTGTCTATGTTTGCTGTAATCTCACTAACCAGGAAATTGAAAACATAGTTTCTGTCTTTTTGCAGAGGCAGTTTCTTATCAGTAAAGTCGACAGTGAACGGAATGTTACCCCAGTTATCCATTGCCCAGTAGTAAAATAATGCCCGTAAAATTCTTATTTCGGCTATTACACGCTCTTTACCTTCAAAATTGATCGGGGTGGTTTCTGTTTCATATAAAACTTCATTGCAGGCACTTATCCCTTCAAATACCGATTGCCAAGCGAGGGTAAGGATTTTGTTGTTTGCATTAAAATGGTGGGTATGCAATTGATCCCAGCGTCCATTGTCCCACACAAATCCATCATCGCGGGCAGGAGCCACCATCTCGTCTGAGGAAATTTCAATCAATGTCCACAGGCTGAACTCCTCGGTAAACCTTTGCAATTTTGTATATGCCCGTCCAGCATTCATAAGGACATCTTTCTCAGACCGGAAAAACTTTTCAATGGGGATATCGGAATAAATTTCTTCCTGAAGGTCGGTACATGCCATTGATACTGTCAAAAGGCATGCGGTCAGTAATAAAGGAAGAGTAGTTTTCATAGTGTTCTGTTTTTTGTTAGAATGTTAGATTGATACCGAAAGTGATAGTTGTGGTACGCGGATAGTAGGTTAATCGTTCTATTCCGGGTTCAAGACCCAGCAGGTTCACTTCAGGATCAACACCCTGGTAACCTGTTAGACAAAACACATCCTGTGCAGTGAGCATGAAACGGGCTGAAGAGATACATTTGATTTTGAACGGTAGGTTATAGGCAATTGAAACATTGTCAAGTTTGAGGAAAGTAGCATCTTCCACATATTTGGATGAATAGGTGGCATTTCCAATAAACGTGGGATTTTCAAGTTGTGAAAGCACAATATTGCGTGTGCCAATATTCTGCCAATTTTCGTAATAAAGGCGGTACAGGTTTAGAACGTTGCCTCCGATATTGGATCGGAACGAAAAACTGAGATCCCAGTTTTTGTAAGTCATTGAGTTACTCCATCCAAGAGAGCAAATGGGATAGGCGTTCCCTATGGCCTCATAATTTTCAGGGTTGACGAGTCCTATTGGATTGGCATTCTTAAACTTATCATATCCGCTTTCATCAACACCAAGCCAAACGGGCCCCCAGAATGTGCCGAGGCTCATCCCTTCCCTGATTCGCTGCGAATTTTGAGGAATGGCTCCTCCTATCCATCCTACGTCAATGTATTTGTTGGTAAATTCAGCATTGGAAAACTTTGTGAGTTTGTTGCTGTTGGTGCTAAATGTAAAAATGGTGTTCCATTTGAAATCATCCGTTTTAACAGGTGTTCCGTTGAGGGTAATCTCAACCCCAATATTTCGTATTGAACCCAGGTTGGAGAACAATTGGTTGTAAAGATAAGGAGGAACAGATACACTATAGCGATAGAGAAGATCGGTACTGGTTCGGTAATAAAAATCAACGGAACCTCCGAAACGGTTTTTGAACAGAGCAAAGTCAGCACCTGCATTAAATTCCTGTTTTTTCTCCCAGCGGAGATCTTTATTGGGATTGGAAACCGGCTGATACGAATTGATCCAGTTTCCGTTATAGAAAAATTTACCTGCCTTTCCCATCAATACAAGCGACTGGTAGTTTTCAAAATCCTGATTTCCTGTAATTCCATAGCCTACGCGAAGTTTAAGTTCCTCAAGCCATGATACATTCTCAAGGAAAGGTTCGTTGTGTATTCTCCATCCGAGGCTGACAGCTGGAAATGAACCCCACTTATTGTTTTCTCCAAATTTTGAAGAACCTTCTCTCCGCATGGAAACCGAAGCAAGATACTTGCCCTTATAATTGTACATTATTCTACCAAAAAAGGATATCAGCTTGCTTGATTCTTTGTAGGATCCCATTTCTCCTTTTCCTTCAGGCAGGGCTGAACCGGCACCTATGTTGTATACTTCGTAAAGATCGGTATCGAAACCTGAATTAATCATGTAATCATTATCGTTCTCGAACTTCTGAAAGGAATATCCTGCGATCGTTTGAAAATTGTGATTACCGGTAGAGAAATTATAATTCAGGGTACTTTCGTATTGGATGCTGTTGGAACTACCGTCACTAATTTCAGCTTCTCCGTTTCTACCAATTCGGCTTGGATAATAGCGGGTTCTATAGGTAGTTTCTTCCCAATTGGAGCCTTCGTGAGCGAGGAAATTGGACCAGGTAAGACCCTGTGACAGTTTAAGACTAGCCCGTATATTTTGCCCGTTGTCATTTGACTTTCCTATACGTTTCATTTCTTTCAGCATGGCTACAGGATTATAATATTCGATACCTGGGAGATATGAATAACCTCCATACATGGTATTGGTAGGATCGTAAACCGGTTGTGTAGGGTTCTGTATAAATGCCTGATAGAAAATATTGTAATTAGCAGGTCTATACTGCCGGAGCCCCATTATTATATTGTAATCGATGGTGAGCCGGCCGTCGAGCAATATTTGATTGATGTTAGTTTTAAACAGATATTTATTTGCATCATTTTTCTTCAGAAGCCCCTGGTTATTTATAACATTGAATGAGGTTCTGTGTGAAAATGTTTCCGTTCCTCCAGAAATGGCCAATGTTTGCCTGTGACTAAAAGGAATAGGGCGAGTGATTTCTTTATACCAGTTGGTTTTTGCACCATAAATACTTCCAATTTTATCTGGTGCATAAGTGTCAATGGCATATTTAAACTGATCAGCTGTAAGGTTTTTCACCATTCTTGCGGCAACCTGCCCTGAAAACTGTCCAGTATATTCCATACTGGTTTTACCGGCTTTGGCTTTTTTGGTTGTGATGAGAATAACTCCATTAGTACCTCGGGTTCCATAAATTGCAGCCGCCGAACCATCTTTAAGAATATCAATGGATTGAACATCTTCAAAATCAAGATTTTTGAGGTCAGCTCCGGCAACACCGTCGATAATAATAAGGGGACCTTGTCCGGAGGTTAGGGTATTGGTTCCTCTTAAGAGTATCTGATATCCTGCCTGAGGATCAGCTCCATTTGGTTTGATGACTGATAAACCGGCCACCTTCCCTTGAAGCAAGCCCATTGCATCATTGAATGTCCCTTTGTTAAAAGCTTCCGGTTTCACTGAGGCTATGGAACCAGTGACTTCCTTTTTTGAGGCCGATCCGTAACCAATAACTACGATTTCCTCTAGGCTTCTTGATGTTTCCTTAAGGCGTATAGTGTATGATCCTTCTTTGGTGAAGGTTTGTTCAAGTGGCTCAAAGCCAACATAAGAAAATACAAGCACATCTCCTGCATTAATCTGCAGTGAGAAATTGCCATCGGTATCGGTAATTGTTCCGGTTTGAGTTCCCTTTATAATAATATTTACTCCTACAAGAGGAGTTCCCGTGGTTTCTTCCAGTACCTGCCCTGAAATATTGATTTTTTTCAGGTTCTGTCCCATGGTTTCACCGGAAGAAAGGATCAGGCCTGAAAGCAGGAAAATGATGACCAGAAACCTGCATTTAGTATTTAAATTTTGTGCCATGGTTGGAGTTTTTTGGCGATTGGATTATTCAATTTCAGATAAAACCGGTATTGACGATTGTGCTCCCAGCCTGGTTACAGAAACAGAAGCAGCTTTGTTGGCAATTCGGATGGCTTCTTCAACAGGCTTTCCGCTGGCAATCGCCACAGCAAGGTATCCGTTAAAGGTATCCCCTGCAGCTGTCGTATCAACAGCTTTCACAGGGAATCCGGATATGAAATCGGTTTTGCTTGCTGACGCATACAGAGCTCCTTTTTCGCCGAGGGTAATTATGACTTGCCGGCATCCCATTTCAATTAATTGCGCGGCTAGCTGGCGCGGATCTTTTTCATCTTCCTGACCATGACCCGTTATCATAGCTGCTTCGTGCTCATTTGGAGTGAGAAACGCAATCTTGGAAAGCAAGTCGGGGGCAATCGGGAATGCAGGAGCTGGGTTCAGAATAACAGGAACTTTGTGGTCAAAGGCAATTTCAATGGCTGCAGAGATAGCTGGAAAGGGAATTTCGTGCTGAAGTAATACTATCTGTGCTTTGGCTATTACATATTCAATGGCCTGAATATCTTTCTGTGTAATTGCATGGTTTGCACCTGGTGCAACTGATATGCTGTTTTCTCCTGTGGCAGCCACATTGATAAGTGCCACACCGGTTGGTTTATCAGGCGAAATCTTTATGAAACCGACATCAATTCCTTCTTTTTTAAGGCAGGAAATTGTATCAGTACCAAGGGAATCATTGCCTACACAACCAACAAAAGTAACGCTTCCTCCGGCACGTGCAGCTGCTACGGCTTGATTGGCTCCTTTGCCTCCCTGCACTTTAAAAAAATCACCCCCAAGAATGGTTTCTCCCGGTCTGGGAATATGGGGTACTTTAACAATCATATCAACATTGGCACTGCCAATTACGAGAATACGGGGTTTCATGAAATGGATTTTTAGTAAAGCCTTGCAGCGATTATCAGAGCCAGGCCGATAACATAAAACAGAAACATAAGGCTGAGCAGTCCGGTGACTTTCTGTACTCCCTTAAACTCCTTCCAGATAAGTACTCCCCAGAGTGCAGCAATCAGGGTAGCTCCCTGTCCGAGCCCGTATGATATAGCAAAGCCTGCTTTCCCGGAAGCGATGATGTTCAGGGTAAAGCCTATGCTCCAGATAACTCCTCCCAGAATACCAACCAGATGCAGGCCAAGTCCTTTCTCAGCAAAATAGTCGGCATAAGTTACTTTTTCCCCGCTCAAAGGTTTGTACATAAAAATGGTATTCCATGCAAAGTTAGATACCAGCAGACCTAGAGCAAAGATGACAGAGGCCGAATAAGGAGTAAGCTTACCAGCTTCGGGCAAAGAGAAGTCGGTTATCATAGACGCGGCGACAAACCGGTAAAAGAATCCCATCAGAACGCCAGCTACGAGCGAAACAACAATACCCTTGAGGGGAGTTTCAGTCTGGCCTTGTTGTTTTTTACGATAAGCAATGGCATCAAGCACAATGGCAAGGGTAACAAGTGCTACTCCGGTAAAAAGAAGCCAGGCATTTCCTACAGGTGTGGCAACATAGTTGGTAATAACGCCAATAACCAGGGCAAGGCCAATTCCAACCGGAAAGGCTACCGCCATACCGGCAATGTCAATGGCAGCTACCAGCAGAAGGTTGGCCAGATTGAAAACTACTCCTCCGATGAAGGCAAGAATAAGCGAATTTGTACTTGCCTGGGAGAGGTCTGGAAGAAAGCTTCGTCCCTCTGTTCCTGAACTACCAAGGGTAAAGGCAAACAAAAGCGATAACAGAAGAACCCCAAGGGCATAATCCCAGTAGAACAGAGGGAAACTCCATTTGCGGGTGGCCAGTTTTTGGGTATTGGCCCACGATCCCCAGCACAGCATGGTGACAAAACACAGCAGTACTGCAACAGAATAGGAATGTATGGTTATCATTCGGTTGTAGGTTTAGGTTAGAACAAACGTTTGAGCAAAAATAAAAAATTTTTATTTGCTGGCAACAATTTTTTCATTTTTTCAAGAGCTTCTAATAATTGGGTTATTATCAGTTAGCAGGAATGTTTACCCGAGATTAGTCAATAGAGACACAATAAATACAAAAATCACTTGTTTCTATTGACTTATCGAGGTAACCCCGACTTATCAAAATCTTACATTCCGAATTTTCGGAATGATTAGATTTTGTTAGTCGATTCGTCAATTGATTTTTTCAATTGACGGATTTGGGTTTACACGTTTAACTGAATCTCTTTCAATAAGCCGTG
Organism: uncultured Bacteroidales bacterium; assembly: GCA_964548125.1. Classification (GTDB taxonomy): domain Bacteria; phylum Bacteroidota; class Bacteroidia; order Bacteroidales; family JAAYUG01; genus JAAYUG01. Next base: position 37,072 of record CAZJQN010000011.1, read on the forward strand.
CTTTAAGTTTGATTGCCACCGGTTTCGCCGAGTTGGGGTTCTGGATATACCTGAGCAGAACATTTACTGCCAGACGTCCGATTTCACTTTTCTGCTGTTCGATAGTTGTCATAGGAGGGACAAGATAAGCAGAAAAAGGTTGTTCATCAAAGGAAACCAGGGAAAAGTCGCGTGGGATCTGAAGCTCCATTTCACGGGCGGCCTTTACAACTCCAAGAGAAATGAGGTTGCTGAGTGCGAATACAGCATCTGGCGGTTTTTCAAAGCTGAAAAGAAGGCGGGTCTGGATATATCCGTTTTCTTCGCTGAAGCTGTCTCCAACTATCAATTCCTCCTCGATAGGCAGATGGTTTGCTTTAAGAGCTTCCAGGTACCCATTCACCCGGTCGCGATTAGGCTGGCTGCCGCGGAGACCCTGGATGCAAGCAATGCGCTTATGCCCGTTCCGGATAAGGTGGTCAACGGCGTCGTAGGCCCCCTGAAAATTGTCGGTGGTAATATAGGGGATGGCAAGGTCAGGGAAATAACGATCAATAACCACAACAGGGAATCCAGATCCGTAAAGTTCTTCGATATGCCGGCTACGCAAACCAACAGGAGCAATGATCATCCCGTCTACTTTTCTGTTTTTTAGAAGACGCACCAGTTCCACTTCGGCTTCCTGGTTTTCTCCGCTGTCGCAAAGGATGATAAAATAACCTTTTGTACGTGCTTCCTGCTCAATTGTCTTTGCAATATCGGCAAAAAAGGGATTAGCAATATCCGGTATAATCACTCCGATGGTTTCAGTCTTATCGAGTTTCAGTCCACGTGCAAGGCTGTTGGGAATGTAATTCATTTCCCGGGCCGCTTGAAAAACCCGTTCGCAGGTTTCTTTACTGATTCTGAATTCCTCTGCCTTTCCGTTCAAAACACGCGAAACGGTCGTTATTGACAATCCAAGCGCCCTGGCTAATTGATGAATATTAACAGAACCAGGCATAGTATGACGATTTCGGTAAAACAAATGTAATGCATTATTAGAATAAACAAACGATTGAGCCGCAATATGAATCTATAAATAAACCTCAAAAAACGGGTACAATCAAAACGAAGACTTTAACAATCAACGTTTTTTCTGCAATCAAGAAATTTTTTTATTATAAATAAGTATATATAATTAATATAAATATTATATATTTGTAATATAAAAGTAACTTAAATATATCAAAAATGATTTCAAGTGAACTTTTAAAGGGGTCATTGAAAACAATAGTCCTGAAGATTCTCAAGGAAGAAGGCCCAATGCATGGGTATGCACTTAGCCGGCGTGTTGAGGAACTTACAGAGGGTAAAATCAGGCTCTCTTACGGAGCGTTGTATCCGGTTCTTCATAAACTTGAAAGTGAAAACATTTTGATAACAAGGTCAGAAAATTATAACAACCGGGTGCGGATATACTATAGCCTCACTCCCCGAGGAGATTCTCTGGTTTTGGACAAAATCAATGAGATGAAGGAATTTCTCGAATCTCTTCAGAGAATTGTAGAATTAAAGAGTGGTATGAACTATGTATGAGCTCTCTCCACAGGATGTAGATCGGATCAGCCGTGATATCAGCAGGCTGGAAATCAATTTTTCTCACCTTGCCGATGATCTCATTGATCATGTTTGCTGTGATGTGGAATATGAAATGATGAAAGGACTTGATTTTTTTGAAGCTTATGAGAAGGTGAAGAAGAAGATGGGTTCCTTGCGAAGATTAACGGAAATACAGGAAGAAACATTGTTTGCAGTCGACTCAAAATACAGAAAGATGAAAAATCTGATGAAAATTTCGGGCATAGCTGGTACAATTATATTAGCCTTTGCCTCCTTGTTTAAGATCATGCACTGGCCAGGTGCAGGCATTATGATGACTCTGGGAACCTTCATTCTAGCATTTTTTTTCATGCCCTCATCGCTGGTAGTGGTATGGAAGGAGACGCGAAGTCGGAAGAGGCTGTTACTTTTTGTTTCGGCTTTTTTCACAGCTCTGTTTTTTCTCCTGGCAATGCTTTTTAAAGTTCAGCACTGGCCGGGGGCAGGAATTGCTGTTACATTGGCTGGCATTTTTGCCACATTCTTCTTTTTCCCATCTCTACTTTACAAAATATGGAAGGATTCAGAGAGTGGTTCAAGGAAAGTCATACAAATGACAGGTATTGCAGGGGCCATATTATTTACGGCAGGTTTTCTTTTTAAAGTTCAGCACTGGCCAGGTGCAACTATTTTGATTATTGGGGGTCTTTTTATTATTGTGGTGCTTTTCTTCCCATTGTATACATGGACGACGTGGAAAAAAGAACCTTTCATTCGTTCTGAGTTTATCTTTCTGGTAGTGGGAACCATTGGGATAATGATACCTGCAGCCCTCATTTCACTTAGTCTTCAGCGCAATTATGACAGAGGGTACTTTATTTTGCAGCACCAACAGGATGAAGTTTTCAAATACATGAATGAAAGGAACATTCAATATCAGAGTCATTTAAGCGATTCCGCTTTTTTCCCCGTCATCCGGGAAATACATGACAGGACACGAGAACTTATCGATCTTATCAACCGAATTGAAATGGATATGATAGGAGAATCGGAAGGAACCTCGGGAATCCTTGTCAGGGCTATAAAACAAACTTCAGCAGGATTACAGATTCAATATGAACTGTTGAAAAATCCTTTTCATACAGCATCTTTCCATGATTTTCTTTCACCTGGTTCGGAATCCCGCCGTCAGCTTGAAGAAAAGCTGCAGAATTACACAGCATTCCTGAAGGGGGTTACCAGGGAAGATGGTACTACGTATCTGAAAAACCTATCCGATGCTTCGGTCTTTCTTCCTTCACAGAGGAATGAAAGTACTCGTATTTCTATGATGGCAGGCATTCATGGACTGAGCCTTATGAAAAATACTCTTCTTGCCATGGAACATGATGCCGTTAGAAATCTGACCGAAAAAAACGCTAAATAATATCTGCTGCTATGAAACAGAAAATATATAATCTGGGTTTGATAACCTTAATGGTAGTCTTCCTCGGAATCATTTTTAAACTGAATCATTGGCCTGGATCCGGCTATATGCTGGTTCTCGGAATTTTTCTTCTGGTCTTTGTTTTTCTTCCATTGGCTTTAATAAGTAATTACAAAATAGAAAACAATAAAAAGAAGAGGGCACTTTATTATATTACCTGGTTAACATGTATGGTGGTATTTGTTTCCATGCTCTTCAAGATCATGCACTGGCCTGGTGCAGGATGGGCCATTTTAGTATCTCTGCCTTTTCCGTATCTGGTATATTTGCCTTTCTATCTCTATATTACAAAAAGAGATCCAAACCATTCTATTTATCATACCGTTGCGGTACTTTTTCTGCTGGTCTTCATCTCAGCATTCTCGGCACTGCTTTCTTTGAATGTGTCTAAGAATAAGATAGAAGATAGTCTTTTATTGGCGGCAAATTGCAACCATGTAACCAGTGCAATATCTACTCCTTCGAAAGCAGAAGACTCATCGCTACTCATAAGGAAAATAGACGATTTGCTAAAACTGGCAGTTCAGTACAGACAATTGGATCTTCAATACTATGGAATAAATTCTGAAGAATGGAATAACAATCCGCAGGTTTTTTTAGATTCGGCCAGATGGTCAACATGGCCGAGGCCGAAAGCAAGCGCACAATTGCTGCAGCAAGAAGAAGAAATCAAAGCCAAATTTCTTGAGGAAGTGCAAGATCTGATCTTTCATCTTGAAAAAATACCGGAGCACAGCAATCTGGCCGTTTTATTGCCAGAAATGCTGGGTTTGGAGAGACTGCCTTCCGGGTTGTTCATCTGGAAACCAGATATTGCTGGAAGCACTAATTTTCCATGGTTTATGATCTATCTGAGCCAGGTGGAAATAAATCTGAAACTGATCAGATTAACATTGTAATTCTTTCCGAATTCTTTGACTGCTTCGGAGCAGCTTGGCTTTTTTTATGTAAAAAAATACCCGCAAAAAAAGACTCGAAGGAAAATCAGGTCGTCCTGCAGGACAAGATATTTCTCAGAATCGCACCCCGACCCTCAATCCTGAGCTACTGTAAAGGGAAAATCTGACATTAGATGAAGGAGGCGTAGTGACGGATGTGCCGGAGTTGTCTCTTTCCTGTTCCAGATAGCGTGTATAGGAAAACCCTGGTGAAAATTCGAATCCGAGATAAAAATTATCGGTCACATAGTAGTCGCATCCTGCCAGACCTGAGAGACCTAACTCAAAATAGGCAGGATTGGAACCGTCAGTCCAGATATTGTGGGTAGTGATACGTGTATTGCCAACCGTGTATTTTCCTCCTGAGGTTTTCCATCCGACTGTCAGTGCGGTCCCGAGATACGGGGAAAACTTGCCGCTGCCAAAGTGCTTTTCCACCCCAGGGCTTAAGCTGAAGCTAAAAGCGCTATTTTTTTCAATATTTTCATTGCTGTTGAATGGATGGGATGATTCTGAGTTGAAATTAATGCCTAATCCCATACGGAACGCAAGATCCTCCTGCAGGAAAGTCCGATATTTCAAATAAGGCATTTCAAAAAGCGGGCCTGCAGAAGCATCGAATAAAGCGGCCGGATCAAAGGTAATTTCAAAGGCATTTTTCCCTTTTTCCTGTCCGTTCGAAAACATTATGATTCCTGCAAAAATCATCAGTACAGATAAAAATCTTTTCATAGTTTTTGAGTTTAATTAAATAGGTTCAACTTCCCTTCTTGGTAAAATGCAAAACTATAGTTTCTTCGGGATGAATTATTACCTTATATTTATTCACACTGCCTGTTCTGTTTGCAAAAAGCATACCAGGAAAATAATTCTGGTTCCATAAAATCAGAGGAACTTTTTTAATTTTTGAAGATTTATTCACGATGATGCAAAGATATCTTTCACCGCACTTTGCTGTTTTCATCAATATGTTTCTTTGAGGGGAAGCAAACCTGACCGGAAAAGAAGTTATGTTGTCCTTTAATTCCATTAGAAGCCATTCATTCAGGCGACCATAATCATCATTAATTCGACTTCCGAGGCCTAATAAAGAGGGTATCCACACTACTTCTCCTTTACCGAAGCTGTTTCTGATGCCGGCAGGTTCATTCCGGAAAGAGCAGATGATCTGGCCACTACCGGGGGCAATAATTCCGCGCCAGAGATGAGCAGGAAGGGAAGTGTTTCCTATCCTTATGTCGAAGAGGTTGTCAGTGAGTTTAATCTCGCTGATGTTTCCTCCAAAAAGTCGTTCAAACGGGAAACCGGTTTTCATGGTATTATGGAGGTTTTCATCAAAAAATCCGGTCAGACCTTCAACAATGAGTTTTCCACCATGGCTGACAAAATGTTCAAGTGGTGTTACATATTGAGAAGGTATGGCGATCTGGTGCGACAGAATGATGACTGAACCGGTATAGTCGTTTCTGGAAAAATCAAACTCTTCGAAAGCGTTTATACTGGTATTGATACCAAGTTCACTGAGTGCTTCAAAGTAAGCAAGAATCGATTTCATTACTGCACCCGGTTTTCGTGCTTCATAATTTTGTGCCGATCCTGAGGCCAATTTTTTCTCAGCCCAGAGAGACTCACGGACGTATAAAAGGTGAATGCCTGATTCCACCTCCTGTAATTCGCTGAAAAGTTCGGGCTGAGATTTCAGGGTTTCTGCAACCTGTGCAATCGCCTGCATACGGTCCGATGGATGGTTCTGATAGTTGAGTAGCGCCCATTCTCCAGCTTCGATACCGGAACTTCGCGGGTTCAGCGACCAGAAAATTCCTCCTCTGGCTTCGGAGGCCAAAAGAATCCAGAGCCATTGTGTAATTTCTTCGGATGAGGGACACATGGGAGCAAAGCCGCTGTATGTATTGTTTCCTCCCTGAAGTTCAGTCATAAACCACGGTAGATAACCTGCACCGGAACGGATGATTTCGCAGTTGGCTGACATAGCAAGAGCGTACTGTTGCCTTGTAAAGTACCCGAAATGCCACGAAGCATGGGCAGATCCTCCCAGATGCGAAAGGAATTTTCTCCAGGAAGGGAAGTCATATTCGGCACAATTCTGAAAGATTGCATGATTATTAACGTGCAGTTCATGCACGGTATCGTATTTCCTTATTTCACTGGCAATCCATTGTAAGTACCACGTGTTAAGATCACGAAGAAATGCCTGATCAGTCAGGTCAAGCAGTACCGGGTATCCTTTTTCGGTATATTCCCTGAGCGGATGATTTTGTAACCATTCTTCATAGCGTTTGCGGGTAAAATCATTTACCGGTATTTCACCACCTGTTCCGGGTTCATTGATCAGCACCCAGCCTCTCAAAGCTGGAAAATTTTTATAATGTGTTACCAATTTTTCAATAAAAACAGCAATGGAGTGCAGGTGCTGTTCATCACGCGGAAACTTAAACCCTCCGATATCAGTTTTCTCAGTTGCCGGGAACAACGTGGCAAAAACCTGAATACCATGTCGTTCTGCTGCTTGGAAAGCCTCATCAAACAGGGAGAAATCCCATACCGAATCGCCTTTATGCATATACGACTCGAACATACGGATCCGGCACACTGTCATATGGTTTTCCTTCATTACCCGAAACCAGGTATCAATTTCACCGGGGGTCTGGCCGGGTTCAATAAATACCTGTGCTCCGAAAAAAGGAAGATTACTTTCAGCATTCTGTGCAAATGATGGCCTTGAAAGGATCATACCAACAGCAATAACACAAAAAGTTGCAAGGATATTTTTCTGCATAGGAAAAATTATGCAGCGAATTTAGCAAAAGAAGATTATTGCGCATAATACCAACTATTCGTAAGGAGCCAAAGAAATGAAGATGTACCCGGATGAGAATGGTTGGCTGGTTAAT